>JAAFJU010000149.1 GCA_013298165.1 Synechococcales cyanobacterium bin31.maxbin.ball.101
CAACATGATCTCTATCACTAAAAAGAAAATTACGGTTCATAATCCCTCCACCCTGAGCCAGCAATTTACCTAAAGGTTTTACTAAAATTCTCTGGAGCTAAAACCTGTGTTTCATAGGGCAAATTAACGTTTAAACTAAGAAACCCGGAGACAGAAGCGTAGGCGAGAATGGCAGACGGTGGATTCATTTTAATTTTGACCGTATTGATCCTAGGGGGCGTGATTGCAACCCTGGGCGATCGGATTGGCACAAAAGTCGGCAAAGCTCGACTCAGCCTCTTTAACTTGCGCCCCAAAAAAACGGCAGTACTGGTCACTGTGATCACAGGGGTGATGATTGCGGCTTCGACGTTGGGGGTGCTGCTTTTGGCCAGCAGTGGGTTTCGGGATATGTTGTTGAAGTTCGACAATATCCGATCGGACCTCGATCGCACGCAAAAAGATCTCAACACCGCTAAAACCGATATTGAAGCCCGCGCCCAGGAAAAAAAGACCATTGAGTCAGAACTCGGCAAAGCCCGCGCCCAGAGCCGTCAAGTTCAGCTCACCCTCAACAAAATCAACGCCTCGCTCAAAACCGCCGTCGATCGTCAAAAAGAAACCGAAGGCCGTCGTCAGGCGATCGAACGCCAAGCCCTGTCCCTCAAGTCTGAAATTGACAATCTTCAACGACAGCAATCTGTCCTAGCCGCGCAACGCGATCAAGTTTTGGCCCAAATTGCCCAACGGGACCAAGAAGTGCAGTCCCGCGATCGGGAAATTAATCAACAGGAGCAGGTGATCCGATCGAGAGATCAGCAGATCGTCACCCAAGAGCAAGAGATTAAAGCCCGCAGTGAGGCGATCGTAGAACGGGAAAAACGGCTACAAACCCTCGAACAAGAACGGATTCTCCTGGTTCAAAAGTCTGCTGCCCTCAGCCAAGACATTGACGCCCTCAGGCGGGAAAGTAATCGCCTGCGGGAAGATACCGCCAGCGCCCGTCTCAACCTGCCCAGCATTGTCCGCAACCAGGTTCTATCTAGCCGAGCCTTTCGGGTGGAATATCCTGCGGCGTCCGTGGGTGCCGTTTCCCAACTGCTCCAAGAAGCGAACCGCGTTGTCCTTCGGGAACTGCAACCTAACATTGAACCCAACCAGCGTGTGATCGATGTTCAGTCGCCAGAAATTGAAAAGGAACTGAATAATCTGATTCGCCAAATCTCTGATGGGAAAGAGTATCTGGTCCAAGTTCGGGCGAAAGAGAACTACTTCTTTGGTGAGAAGACGGAAGTGAAAATTCTCACGATCGTCGTCCTAAATCGAAAAATATTCCAATCGGGCGACACGCTGGCTTCCATGGTGATCGATCCCAGTCGAGTCTCTTCGGCGGAACTCAAAGAGCAATTTAATCAATTGATTCCTCGCGCTCGATTGAAGGCTGTGAGTGGAAATTGGTTTCCTGATCCTGGAAAAGAAGGTATTGAATTTAATGATTTACGATCGGCCCTCAAGTTTTTCGACCAGGTGCGTGAGCTGACGGAGCCTGTGGAGATTCGAGCGATCGCCACGGAAGAAGTGACGCCCGGTACGCCCATCATTCATTTAGATCTAGTCGCATTGCAGCAAGGCCGAGTTATTTTCCAAACTGAAAGACGGCGATAACTTCATATCAAAAATCACTCCAATTCTTGGGGAATCATCCGTCGATCGTTCGATCGTCCTACCGCTCCCTGCAATCCTTCAAACACTTCCGGTGTAATAAACGTGAAATGAATGTAATACATCCAACTGGAACTAATGGGGGATTGATTATTTTCAGCCATGGGACGATCGATTAATCGCATGATCTTGCCGTAGAAGTCAGCATTGCGATCGTGCTGGCTGAGATTGAGTTTGAGATTGGTATAGACCGAAAGCTCAATGGGGGATTGAAAAACAGCCCCCCGCGCCGAAATTTTCCGCAGCAAACCATGGACCCGATCGATATGAACATGTTTACCCTCAATCACCGCAAACTGCACCGGAATTGGAATAATCAATTCTTCTAGAGGATTCGGACGCTCGGGCAGCATTTTGCCTTCCACCCCATTCACCTCGTACAGCGTCAGAGCATTTTGAATGCCCTTGGCCTCCACCCGCATTACGCCCTTCACCTGAGCATTGAGTTTTAACGCATCATGGGTGGCCTGGGACATGAGGATTTGGCCACCAACGGTGTAGGACTCAATGCGCGCCGTAAGATTCATGTGACTGCCAACAATGCCGTACTTGGCCCGTTTTAAGGAGCCAATATTCCCTACAATCACCTCCCCCGTGTGAATCCCGACCCCCATTTCGACTTCGGCCACACCCATCAAATGGGCATATTGGTTGACTTTCACCAGTTCAAGCTGCATGTCCACCGCACAGGCCACCGCCCGATCGGCATCATCCGATCGCTCCGTCGGTGCCCCAAATAGCACCAAAATGCCATCGCCCAAAAACTCATCGATCGTCCCTTGGTGCCGCGTAATCACATCCGTCATAATCTCCAAATACTGATTCAAAAACGTGATCACCTGCTCTGGGGCTTGCCGTTCCGACGCAGAGGAAAACCCGCGCAAATCTGCCATCAACATCGTTACAGTCCGCCGATCGCCCCCCATGTGCAGCCCTTTCGGGGTCTCTAGAAGCTGAGTCACGACCTCTGCTGTCAGGTAACGACCAAAGGTTTTACGCAACTCCGCCGCACTCCAGGCCCCGTAGACCACAATGCCCATGACGCCCCCCACAATGCCCATTAACGTGGGGGCAAGCGGTATCCACCAGCCCATCGTCAATCCCACCTGAGCCATCCCACTCGACAGCCCAAACATCAGCCCCAAGCCGCCCTCTCGTCGCCAAGAAAACCGCTGAACATTGCGGAAATGCCAATACAAAATGGCCGCCAATGTCGTCCAGCCTGCAATCCATGCGGCTTCTCCCCAATGGGTCCAACTCTGAATTTCGGGTTGACGATCGAGGATGCCGCTGAGCATGTAGCTGACAATATGCGCGTGGATTTTCACCCCGGCCATTTTCTCCGGCGTCTGGAGAAAGCCTGCGCTGTAGGGGGTGAAAAATTCGTCGTTGAGACTGCTAGCCGTACTGCCAATCAGGACAATGCGATCGCGGAAGACATCCGAGGGAATTTTGCCATCTAAAATATCCTGCAATGAAATCTGTCTAAACCCTTCTTTACGACGGCGATAGTTGATCAGAAATTGATACCCCTGTTGCTCAGCATTCACATAGCCGCCGTCATCCCGCTCAAAGGGCTTGAAGGAATGTTTATTGATCGTCAATATTTCTTTACCGTCAGCAGCCGGGAAAATTTTTTGATTTTCTAAATGCGTCAGAGCGACTTGCAGGGCAAAACTGGGGTAGCGATTTTGATTTTCGTCGTAGTACAGCAGCCCTCGACGGACTCGGCCATCGATATCGATCGGAAAATTATTGACCCCGACTTGCGTGTCACGCTTGAGCTGGGGCGGGGGCTTGACTGAGGGAATCGACGGATCGATCGATCGTTTTTCAATTCCAACTAGGTTAGGGGTTGATTTGAAGAGATAGTTCAACGCCGTACTGCCTGCCCGATCGTTGGGAGGGACGGGGAGGTCGCGGTAGAGATCTAGCCCAATCACGGAGGGCTTTTGTTGCTTGATAGTTGTGAGGGCTTGAGCCAGGATCCGATCGGGGAAGGGCCACTCTCCCACGGACTGAAGATCGGATTCTGTGATGCCGACGACCACAATGCGATCGTCGGGAGGCTGGGGCGATCGCAGTCCCAGTTGCAAATCGTAAAGGGATAGCTCCAAGGGTTGCAAAATGCCGATCGCCCTAGCACTCAAAATCGTGCCAATGACGATCGGCACCGTAATCCAAATTCCCCGTCCATGCCAAGCCGTACGATGAAATCGGGTCCAGAGAGTAATCCAAGGTTGAGTCATGGGTGATGCAGCAAAGGTTAGAAAAGCTCATGTGACAAGCTAAAGGTTGTTTCAATAGTTGGAAGTGACTTCCCGGAGAGTTTTCTAAATTAGAGCGCTAGTGCGGCCATCCGAACGCGCTTATAATGCTGATAAGTGCTGATGAGCTAAGGGTTCCCGATCGTCCCTCAAGACTATAAATCCGCGATCGAGAGACGGGCGATCGGAAAAATATCGGCAACCCGCACTCAGACATAAAGTTTCAGAGAGAACTGGATTTGATACACTGACTGCAACTTGAATCTATTTACACAAAGGATTCCCACGACCCATGTCAGCAGAATTTCGCCAACGAGCCGATTTCCTTGGAACCCAAGTCATCACCCGCGATACGGGGCGAAAGCTGGGGGTCGTGAGTCAACTATGGGTGGATGTCGATCGGCAAGAGGTCGTCGCCCTGAGTTTGCGCCAGAATTTGTTCTACGGAACCCCCCAGCCCATGATGCTGGACAGCATCCGTCAAATCGGCGATGTCATTCTCGTGGACGATGAAAATGTTATCGAGGATGTGGACGTTGAGCGTTACACCAGTCTAATCAATTGCGAAGTGATCACCGAAACGGGTGAACTGCTGGGCAAGGTGCGCGGCTACAAGTTTGACATTGATTCGGGCAAGCTCGAAACCCTAGTGGTGGCTTCGTTGGGGTTTCCTTTGATTCCCGACCAAGTGGTCAGCACCTTTGAATTGGCCATGAGTGAGGTGGTGAGCAGTGGACCCGATCGGCTCATCGTCTACGAAGGCGCTGAAGAGCGGCTGGTCCAAGTCACCGTCGGCTTCCTAGAGCGCGTCGGTCTCGGCAAAGCGCCTTGGGAAAAGGACAACGAGTATTCGCCCCCGGCCCCCATTCGGACTGAAAACCAACTCCCCTCGGGTCAGCAGACCCCCTTGGAAGCGCCCACGATGCGCCAGCCTCAGCGCGTCAGTGAGCCGATCGAAGAGACCTGGGACGAGGACAACTGGGAACGGGAACCCGTGGAAGTCCGCCAATCCCAACCCCAGAAAGCGCGTCTCTACGCTGAAGATGAGCCAGAGGACAACTGGAGCAGTGCCAGCACGAATAATGCCAATACGATGTCGGCTCGATCGGAGTATGACGATGACGACTACGACGATGTAGAACTGGCGGAAGTCGTGGCTTCTGCGGCAGCAAAACCTGTCTCGGCTGCAGTGGTCAGTGCGATCGAGGTCACGGAAGTCGATGAGACAGGTGCGGATCCTTGGGCTGAGCCGAAGACTGAGGCGGTAGCGGAGCCTCCTGAAGTCAAGTCGGAGGTTGTGGCTGAAGGGAGTTCTGAAGAATCTTCTGAAGAGCCTTCTGAGTCTGGCAGCGACGATCGGCCTGTGCTGAATATTCCTGAGAAGGTCAAGCAGGCTGAAGACGCTTAGTTGACCGTGGGCTTCGACTCCGCTCAGCCCACTAGACTCTGGTTCAGCCCACTAGATCCGTTCAGCCCACTAGACTCCGGCTCAGCCCATTCCACAGCCTCAAACTCCCAAGACGAGGGCTGAGCGGAGACGAGGGCTGAGCGGAGTCGAAGCCCGGTGCTATTAACCCGATGAATTCGTTATGTCATTCTCCGAAGAACTCAACCTCCTGGTCCGATCGCGCTACCCGGTCCTCTACATTCCCACCCGTGAAGAGGAACGGGTTGAAGCGTCGATCGCCGAATGTGCCAAGGCTCTGGGAGAACGATCGGTCTACACCTGGGACTTCGTCGATGGCTACCAAGGCAACCCCAACGACGCAGGCGCAGGCAAACGCAACCCCGTCCAAGCCTTAGAATTCATTGAAAAACTGTCGCCGACCGTGGGTGCGATCGTCATCCTGCGGGATTTCCATCGGTTTTTAGACGACGTTTCGGTGGCGCGAAAACTGCGCAACCTCGCCCGTGCCCTCAAGTCTCAGCCGAAGAACATCATTATTCTCTCGCCCCAGGTCACGATTCCCGACGATCTCAGCGAAGTCATGACGGTGCTGGAGTTCCCTCTGCCCAATCCTGCCACCATCCGCCAAGAGATCGATCGGGTCCTAACAGCGTTGTCCCAAACCTTAGATGAACGAACCCTCGACGATCTGGTTCAATCCTGTCAGGGGTTGACGATCGATCGGATCCGCCGCGTTTTAGCTCGATCGATCGCCTTGCACAACAAGCTCCAAGCCGATGATGTCGCGTTAATCCTAGAAGAAAAGCGACAAACCATTCGCCAGACTCAAATCCTGGATTTTTATCCCACAACGGAAGACATCACGGATATTGGTGGGTTGGACAATCTCAAAGACTGGCTTGTGCGTCGGGGTGGATCTTTCTCAGCTAAAGCCAGACAGTATGGTCTCCCTTACCCTAAGGGTCTGCTGCTCGTGGGCATTCAGGGGACAGGGAAATCCTTGAGCGCCAAGGCGATCGCCCACCACTGGCATCTGCCGCTGCTGCGGTTGGATGTGGGGCGACTGTTTGGCGGGCTGGTGGGGGAGTCGGAGCTGCGGACAAGGCAAATGGTGCAGTTGGCGGAGGCATTGGCTCCCTGTGTGCTGTGGATTGATGAAATTGACAAAGCCTTTGCGGGGGCGGATGGCCGAGGGGATTCGGGGACGAGTAGTCGGGTGTTTGGCACGTTTATTACTTGGATGGCGGAGAAGACCTCGCCTGTCTTTGTGGTAGCAACGGCCAATAACATTCAATCGCTGCCGCCGGAACTGCTGCGAAAGGGCCGATTTGACGAAATTTTCTTTGTGGGATTGCCGAGTCGGAGTGAGCGTCGATCGATTTTCTCGGTTCATCTCGCCAGACTCCGATCGCAAAGTCTGCAAAACTACGACCTCGATCGCCTCGCCTATGAAACCCCCGACTTCTCCGGCGCAGAAATCGAACAAACCCTAATCGAAGCCATGCACCTCGGCTTTAGCCAAAATCGGGACTTCACCACCGACGACATCCTTGAATCCGCCAGCCAAATGGTCCCCCTCGCCCGCACCGCCCAGGACCAAATCAGGGCCTTACAGGACTGGGCCGCCTCTGGAAAAGCCCGTCTCGCATCGAAGCACAATGTCCTCAGCGATCGAATTCAACAACAGATGCAGCAACCTGAATAATCTCTCTTATACTGGACTGGATTTATGAGGACGATCGGGCCATGCGCTGGTTAGCTAAAACATTTACGGGACTTTTACTAGCGGCCACCCTACTAGCGGTGGGAGGATACTTCGGCGTCAACTACCTGATGTCGCAACTGACCAAGCTGCCCCCCAGACCCACCTTCCCCAACGACAATCCAGAATTTTTAAAGAAGAACGCCAAGAAAGCTGATCCAAAGGCTGGCGTAAAACCCAAGGACATCGAGAAGGAAACTCCCCAGCCGAAACCCTTGCCACCGGGAGCCTTTGAAGGGCGTGTCACCTATGCGGAGGGATTGGTCTTGAGAGATGCCGCATCCCGTGGTGCAGCCACCTTGGGCGGGGTGGATATGAATGAGAAAGTGACCGTTTTAGAGACTTCTACCGATGGCGAATGGCAAAAAATTCGCACGGTCAATGACAAAGAAGGCTGGATTCGCGGCGGTTATGTGCAAAAAAACTAGGCCGATCGTCCGCTAATCAGTTAGCACATTTCCACGAAATTGGCACAAGATTGCTGACTCTGGCTCTCCGTCTGGGTATTCTAAGGGAGAATCCGTTAATATACGGAATATATCGCTCTGGGTGCGATCGTTCCGAAAATTTTACTGAGTCATTTTTACTGAGTCATCTGCGGAGATTTCATATCATGCCAGCTTCACATCCTTCGACTATCCAATCCCCCCGTCCCGTCGCCATTCGATGGACCTTCAGAACCCTAAGCCTCGTGATGGGGCTGTTGTTGTTGGGGTTGGGGAATGCTGCAATGGCCCTTCAGCGCGGTGATCAGGGGAACGAAGTGACGGCTCTCCAGACCCGCCTCACGGAACTGAACTGCTACAACAGCGAAGTGTCGGGCTTCTTTGGGCCGAAGACGGAACAAGCGGTGAAAAGCTGTCAGCAGCAGTTTGGCTTAACAGCAGATGGCATTGCGGGTTCGAAGACGATGGCGGCCTTGAATGGAAATGCGGTGACGCCAGAGCCAAGCTTCTCTCCGGTCACGACCTCCCGTGAAATTTTGCTCCAACCGGGCGATCGGGGTGCGAACGTCACTGAACTCCAGCAGCGATTACAAAACCTAGGCTATTCCACAGGTGGAATTGATGGCGTCTACGGCGAGATGACCGCTGCCGCTGTCCGGCAGTTCCAGCAGTCTCGCCAACTGAATCCCGATGGTAAGTTCGGGTCTCAGGAACTGGCGGCGATCGAAGGCACGTCCTATGTTGCACCTGCCCAGCCCTCCAGCACAACTATCAGTCTGGGTGCCTTAACCCCCGGAACTGAAAACAGCGACGTGACTCGTTTGCAGCAGCGTCTCAAGGATGCAGGATATTTCCAAGGCGCTACGACGCAGTTCTACGGGAGCGTCACTAAACGTGCCGTCACCGAGTTTCAAAGAGATAATCGTCTTGATGCCACGGGCGTTGCGGATGTTCAGACTCTACAAGCATTGGGGTTGCGATCGGGCGGCGTCAGCGTGACCTCTTTGCCCCCGGCAATGCCTTACGCCTCCAATGCTCCCTTCAATACCTCTAGTTTTACCAACAACCGACCTTACGAACGTCCTGCAACCCCGAATGCGCGCTATGTGGTCGTCATTCCTAAGGAAAATGGTGATACCCTCGGTCGAGTTCGTCAATTGGTGGGGAGCGCTCAAGCCTATGCCTCTAACAAAGGGGACTACATTGCGGCTGGATCCTTTGCAAGACGATCGGATGCTGAAAAACGATCGCAAAACCTTCGCGCCTACGGCTTAGATGCCCGCGTAGATTACCAATAAAAACCGATCGGTCTTCCAAACACAGTAGTTTGGAAGACCGGGATGATGATGTTCAATGAGCTGGAACGGTCGATATTGATGTTAGCCTCTAAGCAAGTTTCCATCATTCGCACAGAACGCGGATTAACCATTGAAGGCACTCGTATTACCCTCTACGATGTGATGGATTATTGCAGGGATTATCCAGTGCGATTTATCTGTGGATTGTTTGATTTGACGGAAGCTCAGGTGACTGGGGCAATTGAATATATTCAATTGCATCGGGATTCAGTGGAAGCGGAGTATCAGCAAGTACTCAAAGATGCTGAAGAATTGCGTCAGTATTACGAACTCAAAAACCGCGATCGGATTGCCCAAATTTCGGCAATGCCTCCAAAACCTGGACAAGAGGCCCTTTACGCGAAGTTACGGGCTGAAAAGGCGAGATTGGGGATGTGAGGGATTGGGTTTCAGATGGATTTTTTGGTAGACCATAATTTGGGTAGGCATACCGTTTTGCTTGCCGGAACGATCGCGAGTGCGGGTTGGCTGGAGTGGGTCCCGGTGCGATTTGTTAGTTTTTCGCAGATTGAGTTACCGATTGATAGTGACGATCGAACCGTCTGGCGGTTTGCTCAGGAACAGCAAATGATCTTGCTGACAGCAAACCGCAGTATGAAGGGTGAGGATTCGTTAGAGCAGGTGATGCGTGAGGAGATCCAACCGAGTTCGCTACCTGTTATAACCATTGGTGATTCCGATCGGTTGTTGAATGATCCAATCTATCGAGGACGTTGTGCAACTCGGTTGATAGAGGTTTTGATTGGGTTGGAGGATTATCGTGGAGTGAGTCGATTGTTTATTCCATGACTAAGTAGGTGAACTCAATCATTTATCAAACCGGACTTCGACTCCGCTCAGTCGAGAGCGTACAGAATTTTGTGTAAGGGTTTGAACGTCAATATTTAAAGCGGTCTGGGAATAAGATTGCAAAGTGGGATGCTGCCGCTTTCCAATCTCGAATCGGTCGGTTCCAGCGTTGAGCAATG
>JAAFJU010000188.1 GCA_013298165.1 Synechococcales cyanobacterium bin31.maxbin.ball.101
ACAATAGAGTAACGCCTTATTTGATCGGTAGATCAGTCGCATCGAGGAAAAAATTGCACTGGAAAGAGCCTTCAAAACAGTCCTATTCCATACCTGCCGATCGTCCCATAGGTTTTCCAAAACCTTCGCGAGAAAGTCATAAGATAATATGTCTTGAGCCAGGACCATTAGATTTGACCGAAGAACTGTGTTTTGGGATGCAAGGCTCTGAAATTGGTCATGAATTCTCACAAATAGTTAAAACCCTATCCTAGAGAGACTTACAGGCATTTTCATCAATACTTTTCGAGGCGATTTGCGGTTCTCTGATAAGTATAAGTAAATCAAATTACCCCTAACGATTACGAATCCCATTCATCTTCATCGCTTAGGAAGGTTTTAACGGGGAGTTTTTCCCGTAGTATCAAAAACGAAGCCGAAGATCGCATGGGTAACTTTTAAAGCGTTTGTTTTAAAATCTCTCTGCGGACGTCAGGCACAAGTTTCAGAAAAATTGGCAGTCATTGCCTTTTCTAAATCTACAGAGGAACATTCCAATGGCAACTTTTAAGGTTACTCTCGTCAACGAGGCTGAAGGCTTAAATAAGACGATCGACTGCGATGACGATACTTACATTTTAGACGCGGCTGAAGAAGCAGGTATTGACTTGCCTTATTCTTGCCGTGCGGGCGCTTGCTCCACCTGTGCTGGTAAAGTCACTGCCGGAACCATCGATCAGTCCGACCAGTCCTTCCTGGATGACGACCAAATCGAAGCGGGCTTTGTGCTAACTTGCGTGGCTTACCCCACTTCTAACTGCACGATCGCAACCCACCAAGAAGAAGCACTCTACTAGTCTTTGTCGGACTTAAGTGGAGATGAAAACCCGCTATAGGGGTTTGATTTTGCGCTTAAGTCTGCCAGATTCTTAGAATATTGGGTTTAAAAGCGAGGGAAATCGATGCAGGTTTCCCTCGCTTTTTATCAGGAACTGAGGATTCCGCCTCTAGTTCTGATAAAGTATCTTCTTACTCTGTATTGTTCAGAGTGCTTCTGTTGTTAGATGCTGTGCTGTGCTGTTAATTGTGATTAGGTGTGATTAAGTGTGATTGCAATCTATCCCGGTAGCTTTGACCCAGTCACTCTCGGTCATCTAGACATCATTGAGCGGGGTTCTAAGCTGTTCGATCGAGTGATTGTTGCGGTTGCCCATAATCCGAGCAAATCGCCCCTCTTCACTGTCTCTGAACGTACAGAACAAATCAACAAAGCCATCCATCATTTGCAGAATGTAGAGGTTGATAGCTTTGAGGGGTTGACTGTGACCTATGCTCAACATCGTGAAGCCTGTGTTCTGATCAGGGGGCTGCGGGCCATTTCGGACTTTGAAATGGAACTTCAGATGGCCCATACTAATAAAACGCTGATTAATTCGATCGAAACCGTTTTTTTAGTGACCTCAAATGAATATAGTTTTCTAAGCAGTAGTGTGGTTCGTGAAATTGCAAAATTTGGCGGCCCCGTACATCATCTTGTTCCTAAACACGTTGCTCAGGATTTGCACCAATGTTACGCCAAAAATCAAACTCCCCTGACGGTAGAGCGCCCGACAGCGCCGACTCCGGTGCAACCAGCCTCGACATCCAACGAGAGCTAAATCGATTAGAGGAGATGCTCCTCGATAGCCCTAGAGTCCCGCTCAGTCGTCGTACGATGATTGACGAAGAGACGTTTCTGGATCAGTTGGATGTGATTCGGTTGAGCTTACCGGATGCCTTTGAGCAGGCCGAGGCGATTTTGCGACAAAAAGAAGAGATTTTGGCCCAAGCTGAGCAGTACGCCCAGGAAATCATTGCAACGGCTGAGCAACAAGCGTCTCAGATTTTAAACGAGACAGGCATCCTCCGTCAGGCAGAGTACGAAGCCCAGCAGCTTCGTCAGCAGGTCCAGCAGGAATGTGAACTGGCCCACGGTCAGACGATGGCCGAAGTCGAACAGACCCGTCGTCAAGGGCTGCGGGATATTGAAGAAGTGCGGCGGGGGGCGATCGAGGAAGCAGAAGAAATCCAACGCGGCGCGGATGAATACGCCGATAAGGTCCTGCGGGATATGGAATCCAACATGGGCGAGATGCTGCGCATTGTCCGCAATGGTCGTCAACAGCTTCGCATCAATCAGCCCGATACCCGTTCTAGAAATGGCCGTCCTCAACCCGCTCCACCTCAGCCGGAGATTCGGAATAACACTGCACCTCGATCGAATAACCGTCAGACCCAAACGCAGAGACGTTAGGGTGACGGGGTTGGTAAGTTAGTTGGCGGGACTTTTAGGTTGGGCGGGGGAGAATTGAGCGACTTGTTTTGAGATTTCGGGGTTGTAGAGGCGCATGTAGTTCCAGTAGTTGGCGAAGACGGATTTGACGTAGCCTTTGGTTTCGGGATAGGGGATGGCTTCGATGAATTCGTCGGTGTCTTGGGTCTTGCTTTTGCTGACCCAGTCACTCACCGCTCCGGGTCCAGCATTGTAGCTGGCGACGGCAAGCATGGAGTTGCCTTGGTATTCTTGATGAGTGCGATCGAGGTAGGCCGTTCCTAGTTTCACATTGTCATCGACGTTTTCTAGTTTGTAGCTCTTCACTTTCAACGAATTTGCCACTTCGCTGGCGGTTTCCGGCATGATTTGCATTAACCCAGTGGCTCCGACAACGGATTGGATTTTGGGTTCAAATCGTGACTCTTGTCGGATTAGGGCCGTGACGAGCATGGCGTTGATTTTGCGATCGTTGGACCAGGTGGCGATCGTCTCTTTAAATGGAAACGGATACAGCGCTTGCCAATAGCCGATTCCCTGCTTGAAACTCTGGACTTGCTTTTGTTCTTCGGGAATGGTGCGCTCGTCGAGGTGGCTGATCATAAAAATGCCATCCAAATTGTCCCCGACTCCAAGCCGCATGACGCCATCGGTGAACTGCTCTGCAACGGTGGGTTTGACGCGGTTTTGGTATTCCACTTGCCAGTAGGCCCAGGTATCTTGCGCTTGGCCAAGCTGGTGAAGTTCTCGCAGGGTCTGGGATCCGGCAGGAAGTTCCTTGCGATCTTTGGGCAGTTGAATCGTCGGGGTGAGGGGACGAACGCTGTCGAAGTCGCCGACTTTCCAGCCGAGGAAGGTGGCCGATCGCCATGCGTAGTAGGATTCGGGTCTTGCTTTTAGGACCGCTTGAAAATGTTTGGCAGCATCGTCCTGTTGACCCAGTTTCATGGCCCATTTCCCAGCCCAAAATCCGGCCTGAGGTGCGAGTTCATCATTAGGATTTCCAGTGATGACGGCATCGGCCCATTGTTTTGCGGCGGCGAAGTTGTTCGCTTTGGCATATTGTTGCGCGATCGTCCACCGCAATTGAGCAGCGGCAGGACTAGCAGAATGTTGATCTAACAGAAGTTGGCGAGTTTGGCTGGCGGCTTGGGTGCTGCTGAGTTTTTCCTGGGCGTTGGCTTTGTCGAGGAGGGCTTGAGGGGCTTTGTCAGGGTAATTGGCAAGAATGGCATCGGCATAGACGATCGCGTCCTGGGGTTTCTCAGCAATGGAGATTAAGCGAGTCAGGGAGAGTCCCGCTTCGGGGGTGCCGGGGAAGGCTTGGACGACGGTTTGATAGCGATCACGGCTGCCAGGTTTTTCACTCAGTTGTAAACCACGGGCCGATCGGTAGCGGGTGAGGGCTGTGGCGGGTGCTTTGGCGTAGGCTTCGGAGGCTTTGCCATATTTTTGGTTTTCCCAGAAACCGAAGGCAATCGCTTCCCATTGTTCTGGAGTGAGTTGTTTTTCAAAGGCTTGCACAAATTGTTCGATGCGCTCGCCGTAGTCCTTGGCTTCGAGATCGTATTTGGCAAGTTGGAATTGCAATACGAACTGTTTCGGGTTTTGTTTTAAGCGGGCTTTGGCGAGTTCGATCGCTCGGGGATGGGCGGGGAAGTCGGCGAGAAGCTGTTCTTGGTATTTTTTATCCTGCTGACCGAGGAGCGCGAGGGCTTCGGCGGTGCTGGGATCTTTTGGATATTGCGAAATCAATTGTTGAATGGTTTTGCTAGCTTCGGCATTTTGTTGCAGCAGAGCTTGGGATTTGGCACGCTGGAGCAAGATCGGAGCGGTGAGGACGGCGTAATCTTTTTCGAGATCTTTGAGGGAATCCAGGGCTTCTTTGGGTTTGTTGGCGGCGAGCTGATCGGTGGCTAGCAGATATCGCGCTCGATTGCGATCGAGGGATGGCGAATTGGTTTCGGCCGTTTTTTTCAGGAGTTCGGCACGCTGTTGGGGCGTTTGCGTGACGATCGGGGTGACGATCGGGCTGGAGGCTCCAATGCGATTGGTTGAGTTGGGGTCAGGACTGTTGTTTTTGCCAAAGGGCATGAGTCCGGCGAAGTTGGGACCTTTTTCTGATCCAGGTTTGACGGTGGTGGAGACGAGGATTCCAACCCCAAAGGACATGAGGGCGAGACCGCCAACGATCGGCATCCAGAGTTTTTTGGGTTGTTGGCTAAATTCTTTGAGTGAGTGCAGTGACTTCTTCCACATGATGCGATCGGCTCTGGATGGGGCTGGATATTATGGGGGCGTTCCCAGACCCTTTTATAACAAATTTTTACGGGTCTGGCTTAGCAAATTCGCTACTGAAGTGCTTATCCCGCTAACATTTGTGCCGCTGTTAGATTCAATTCGGGGAAGGTGATAGAAATGACCCTATCCTTCTCCCGATACGTGGCAAACAGGTACTCTCCATCGTTCAGGGTTCCGACCATGACCCATTCTCGCTCTGGGTCAACTAGCCAATATTCGGGAATGCCGATCGCGGCATATTGATCGCGTTTTGCCTGATAGTCACGTTTGTAATTTTCTGAATCCTCATCACCGGGAGAGACGACTTCAACGACCAGTCTGGGTGGGGGCATTCTTCGGGTGATGGTCGATCGTTTTTTGAGCAATGTGACATGGACTTCGTCCGTAACGGTGAGATCAGGAATCCGGCTCTGAGGACGACCGGGCACTTCAACTTCGCAAACCGGACGAATGAGCTTGTAGGACACCCCGATCGCAATCAGTGCTAGCTGGATAAAAATTGCGATCGTGCCGTTCCCAAACGATTCAGACATAAGCGGAATTAATTCTCCATCCCAATATTCATAGAGACCTTCTGGCAACTCAGAGGGTTCTGCCGCTAGATAGTCTTCAAAACTGGCAAATCTGACTTTAGTGAACGTCATCGATCGCTTCGCCTCGGTTTGGGGTTGCTCACGCATCTATCCTAACAGGTTAGAATAAGGCTGTATCGATCGCCCCAGAACTCCTGTTTAAAACGCCCACTATGCAAACGATCGCCGCTAGAGAAATCAGCCTTTACGAGTTGGAGCAACGGTTTAGGCTTCAGGCGATCGATCGTGAATTTGTGACTGCTTTGATTGAAGGCTCTTCTGAATTAACGCCTGAAGAACAGACCACACTCGATCGAATTCGGCACAATTATCAGAACTTGCTGCGCTACGGCAATCTATCAGAAGAGTCCGTCAAAATGGTGGTGCTGTCCTATCTTTTGGACTTAGCAGGATTTTATGAGTCGCCTTGTCGGATTGTGACGGAGCAGGGGGTTAAGGTAACTGCCGAAGATGAGGGGATTCAGATTAGGGGTGACATTGATGTCTTGGCGCTGATGGACAACTTTTGGATTGTGGTGATCGAGTCCAAAGGCACCCGCTTCGATGTCATGAGTGCGTTGCCCCAGATCTTAGGCTACATGTTAGCGAATCCCGATCGTCCGGCGGGTTTAACCTACGGATTACTCATGAACGGTCGGGAGTTTGCCTTTGTTGAATTGAACGCCTCTCAATACAGCGTGTCCCAGACCTTCTCAATTAATAAGCCTGCGTCTGATTTGCCGATCGTCCTTCAAGTCTTAAAACGAATTCGCGATCGGATCTTGCAAGAGTAGATGCCTGTAGTGAAACTAAGGGTGGGTTCGGACTTCGACTCCGCTCAGTCCACGAATTCAAGGTTTGAGGACTGATGAGTTCAGGTTCGACTCCACTCATTCAGAGCTTGAGGACTGAGCGGAGTCGAAGTCCGGTTTCATGAATTCGAAGCTTGAGGACTGAGCGGAGTCGTTCGCGGAGCGTTGCGTCAGCAAAGTCCGGTGTCTGCTTGTAAGTTACAATGGCCTACTGCAAACCCACCATGGCTGACCAATCCCAATGAATTCCAACGAAAAAGAACAGTTTGAATCGATCGTCGCTGCTAGTCTAAAAAGCCAGGAGTTCATTCGATTGACGTTGGGTAAATATCGGGGTTCGGAGACTGGATTAACTAAATTAGTTGCTAGGGTTGTTCAGATTAAATCAGGCACGAAGCTTTCATTCACCTATCGATACAAAACCAAGGAAATTGTCAAAAACTATTCGATCGAAGAAGGTCTGAGTTTCATTCGGAATCAGCTAGGCCAAGATTTTCTGAGTGCCACCGTATTTACAACTCAGCAAGATGTCCAGCTTGAATACAACAAAAGTGGCAATGCAAAAATCACCTTTGCTAAGCCGACGTTAAGGGATATTCAATCCGATTCAAAATCCCATGATCATCAGAAAAATCGATCGATCGAAGCCCATGATAATCCCTACCTAATGGCCTTAGGCATTACCAATAGCAGCGGTCATGTGGTCAGAACGATGGAGGATAAATTTAGACAAATCAATAAATTTATTGAGATTCTTCAGGGTTTGATCAATACCTCGTCCTTGGCAGATCAACGAGAGTTATCGATCGTAGACATGGGTTCTGGCAAGGGCTATCTCACCTTTGCAATGTATGACTTTCTAACAGGTTCCCTCGATAAAGAAACAACGATCGTCGGGGTAGAAGGTCGATCGGAACTGGTCGAATTTTGCAATAAAACGGCGCAGGAGGTAGGGTTCGATCGACTGCGATTTGAACCCGGTACGATCCAGGACTACGCCATGGACAAAACCGATATTACGATCGCCCTTCATGCCTGCGATACGGCCACCGATGATGCCATTTTTAAGGGAATCAAATCCGAAAGTTCGATCATTATTCTGTCCCCTTGCTGCCATAAACAAATCCGAAAACAAATCGGCTCTAACACGGTTCTAAAAGATATTTTGAAACACGGCATTCTACTGGAACGACAGGCCGAAACTATCACGGATGGATTGCGGGCTTTATTGCTGGAACGATCGGGCTATCGAACAAAGGTGTTTGAATTTATTTCATCGGAACACACCAGTAAAAACATGATGATTGTCGGCATTAAACACAATAAATCGGTTGATCACGCACAGATTTCAGACCAAATTAACGCCATTAAGACCGTCTACGGTATCGAGTTTCACTACCTCGAAGCGCTGCTCTCTCCCAATCTTTCGCCCAATATCGAGAATCTAATAGGTTATAGTAAGAGTAACAAACTCTAATTTTTTGGATCGACGCATGAAGGTATTAGGCAGCACGATCGCCCTGGCGGATTTTTCAGGTGAAGGACTGGCGATCGGACTCTTTGAAGAGCAACTTGAACTGAGCGCAGACCTCGCCGCCTTGGATACGAAGCTTTCGGGATTGGTGAAGGAATTGAT
>JAAFJU010000266.1 GCA_013298165.1 Synechococcales cyanobacterium bin31.maxbin.ball.101
CTGCCACTAAATCTTGCAGGGCGATCTTGGCTTGACGGTAGTTGAGTTCGGATTGGATCTCACTGAAGTCAACGATCGCCCCGTCAGGGATTTCTGGGTTCGCAGTGCGATCGGGGTCTGGATTCATAGAAGACATAGGACTCACCATAGCTGAACCCTAGATTAACAAATCCCCAGAGGACAAATCCCTAAACTAATGAATTAACCAAGCCCACATTGACTTTGCCAAAGTTGGTACTCAGGGCAATGTTGAGATGCTCCATCGCCATCACCAGCCACTGCACTGAACCCTGGGTATGGCATTCATAGTGGTTGAACAAAATCGACAGCCGTTTTTCTAAGTAGGGTCTGACCTTGCGGCAAATCAGCACTAGTTTTAGCAGTAAGCTCGTAGTCTGCATTGGCCCTAGATTTGAAATCAGATCGACGAAGACAAAATGCTTAGGCTGGGTGGGACTTTGAACGATCAGGAAGTTCAAAAGCTGACTACAGGTTCGCAACAGCAGAAATTCGTTGAACTCTGAGCTATCGTTGTCCGGCAGGATGCTATTCAACGTCTGATGGAGCTGATTGTTAAACTGACGTCGTCCATATTCTGGCTCTACAGCGTCGATCAAATACTCGTATAAGTCGCCCTTAAAGCCCTTGAAGGTCTGCTGACGATACTGACTCTGAATTAAAAAGCGTTCTGCCAGGTCGCGGTGCGTGCAACCTTGACTCACTTTCCCCGTAAAGTGCTTGAGGGCTTCGGTTAAGTCCGTCTCTGGCAATAATGTCGGATTTGTGACGGGATGCAGGAGCCGATCGCCGCGATTATGACTGGACGATCGTCGCACTTGATAGGTGACGAACTGCGAGAGATCCAGTTCATAGTTGCGTTGCATTTGGTCCTGCAGCGATCGCACGGAGTTTTGGTCTTCGGGGGAGCTGCCGTCGCTGACGAGACAGTGGGGATAGAGGTAGGGATAGCGACGAATTAAGCTGCGTAACGGCTGCTGACTTTCCAGCGTTTCGGCAGGTTCACTTTCCTCTAGAACGCAAGATAGGCGTCGTAAAGCTTGGAACTGTTCGGTTTCTTGGAACTGATTGAGCAGTTCGCGGAGGCGACGGTTGGCTTTGCTACGGGTAAAGTCTACAGGCGTGGCGGGTTTCGATTCTAAAACTTGGATCAGTTGAGGGACCGCGCCTTGGGTCTGCGGCCTACCCTGCCAGCGGTTGGTGAGGATGTGGGCGCAGCGGTTGAGGATAAATTGAAAATCTTGATAGGCGGAGTCGGACAGGACGAGCCGATCGAGGCTTAATAGGACTTCGCGATCGTCATAGGAAGAGCCTTCGACCAGCAATGCCCGAATGCGACCGAGAATTTCTTCAGCACTTTCGCTTTGAACGGCTTTTAAGAAATGGTCATATAGTTTCTGCTCTTCTGAGCCTACCGATCGCGTGTAGTGCGATGACGGTGGTTGCGAAGCGGTATTCCCCTGACTGTCCATATAATGTCTCATGAATTCTGGTACAACCGTCCCTGATGCAAGATTCGTTCCTTTACCTGTACAAGATCCTAGCTAGAACTATGGGAACCATCGATACCCATAGTCTGACTTCACTCAATCTAAACAGGTTCAGACCGTTTCAGATAGGAGCCACTTCATGAACTGTCCCATCACGAGAGAAAAATCAAGAGATTCGTCTTATCGGGATAGATTCCATTCAAAAGGCGTTCACTATTAGGTATTAGGGCGTAGTCTGGCAGATTATGCAAATTAGGAGTGCTAGTTAAAACACGATTTTTGATCTACCTGGACTGGTCAGTAACTATCCTGTGACTTCTACTACTTAAGACTAGGACTCTATTCCGGAAGGAGCGGTTTGTCGAGGGGTTATTCAGCCATTTCTAGGACCTCAATCTGCGCAATTCGGCGGAGATTGAGGACATCGCTCATTTTACGAATTTGTGTGAAGGTTCGTTCTAGCTGCGTATGATCACAGATGTCGAGACCTAAATCGATCACAGCAGTCTGGTCGGGGTAGGTTTTGACTTGAGCATTCCGGACATTGATATTGTCATCGGTGAGCCGAGAGAGCAAATCCTTGAGGACCCCGACCCGATCGATGACTTCGACTTGGACTTCCACGGGGTACGTGGTGGGGCGATCGCGATCGCCGATGGGGTTCCAGCTTACGGGGACTAGCCGGGAAAATTCGACGCGATCGAGGTTGAGACAGCCTTGGCGGTGGATGGAGATGCCATTGCCTCGGGTGACGACGCCTGTGATGGATTCGCCAGGGAGGGGATTACAGCATTTTGCGGTGTGGTGTAGCATTCCTTCGATGCCTGCGATCGGTGACTTCGATGCGGGCTGTGGCTGGGTCTGCGGTTGGCGGGTAAAGGCTGGAACGAGATCTGGTTCTAAAATGACGGGCTGAGACGCTTTTACGGCATCCCGAATGCGATTGATGGTGTGGGTAACGGTCATTTCACCGTAGCCGATCGCGGCGAGGAGATCGTCCACGGTTTGGTAGTTGGATTTTTCGGCGGCGACCTGCATGGGGTGAGACTTAAGTAAGGCTTCAAATCCTGGTTTGCCCATGGATTTTTCCAGCATTTCGCGGCCACGGGCCAGGTTTTCGTCGCGGTGCGATCGTTTATACCACTGGCGAATTTTATTGCGTGCGCCGGGGGTGACGACGAAGTTGATCCAGTCGAGACTAGGGTGGGAGTTTTTCTGGGTAATGATTTTAACGATGTCGCCGCTTTTTAAGGTGCTGTCCAGCGTCACCATGCGGCCATTCACATGGGCACCTGCACAGTGATTGCCGACTTCGCTGTGGATCCGATAGGCAAAGTCCACGGGGGTTGCGCCTGCTGCCAGGGGCACGACTTCCCCTTGGGGCGTGAAGGCAAAGATTTCATTCTCGAACAGATCGTTTTTAATCGTGTCGAGGTATTCTTCCGCATCTTTAAAATCGGTCTGCCAGTCCACAAGCTGACGGAGCCAGGTGAATTTCTCTTCGTTGGGGGAGAGGGGGGCGATCGAGGAGCCGCCGGATTCTTTGTATTTCCAGTGGGCGGCGATGCCGTAGTCGGCGATGCGATGCATTTCCAGGGTGCGAATTTGCACTTCTAAAGGGAAACCCCCGAGGCTGATGACTCCGGTGTGCAGGGACTGATAGCGGTTGGCTTTGGGCAGGCCGATGTAGTCTTTGAAGCGTCCAGGAATCGGGCGGAACATATCATGGACGACGGCGAGCGATCGGTAGCATTCGTCCTTGGAGTCTACGATGATGCGGATGGCGGCGATGTCGTAGATTTGCTCGTACTCTTTGTGCTGCTTGTACATCTTCTGGTAAATGCCGTACAGATGCTTGGGCCGCCCGTTGATTTCTTCGATTTTAATCCCGAGTTGACTCAGGCGTGGTTTGAGGAGTTCTGTGACTTCGGTGAGCTGGGCTTCGCGATCGCGGCGACGTTCGGCGACGAGAGCCTTGATCGAGTTGTAGGCGTCGGCTTCCAAGTATTTAAATGCCAGGTCTTCCAGTTCCCACTTCATGCTGCCAATCCCGAGACGGTTGGCCAGGGGGGCGAAGATTTCGCGGGTTTCGCGGGAGATGCGCTTTTGTTTTTCGGGGGAGAGATGGTCGAGGGTGCGCATGTTGTGGAGCCGATCGGCTAGCTTCACCACGATCACGCGAATATCCTTCGCCATGGCTAAAAACATCCGCCGGAAGTTTTCAGCTTGCTGCTCGGTCTTGCTAGAAAATTTAAATTTTGACAGTTTTGTGACGCCCTCCACCAAGGTTCGGACTTCGGTGCCAAAGCGGGTTTCGATTTCTTCTAGGGTGACGGGGGTGTCTTCGACGACATCGTGTAAAAATCCCGCTGCAATCACCGCGCTACTGCCGCCCAAATCCCGCAAAATCCCGGCCACCGCGATCGGATGGGCGATGTAGGGTTCTCCCGAGGCGCGCACCTGGCCTTCATGCAAGCTGTAGGCGAAATCGAAGGCTCGGCAGATCAGCTCATTGGCGCGTTTGGGGTCAGGTTCATGGGCATCGGGTTCATGACTAGTCGTGCCCAGGGCTGCTCCACCGATCATGCAACTTCCTAGCCAATCGGGGACTTCAAGGCTTTGTGTGGGAACCGGGCGGATGGGTAGATTCATGGCATTCCACGCAGTGGGATGATTTAAATACTGGGGTTGATCTGGGCTTAGTTAGGTTAAAGACCCTATTTAAACCTGAATTCGAGTGCAGATACTATAAAGAAATTCAGATATTGTATCAATAGGATCTTTTTAGATCGTCACCCGATCAGACTAACCAAGAGTGGAGTCCAGCGTGTTGAGAGGTTTTACGGATCGATTCAGCGAGGGTGAGGTTCAGAAATCGGTTCAAAACTGCCGACTGCTTTTAGTTCAGTTTCAGG
>JAAFJU010000309.1 GCA_013298165.1 Synechococcales cyanobacterium bin31.maxbin.ball.101
AAAAAGGGATGCAAAAAATGCATCCCAACTCAGAGTTATTCACTAAAGATGGAAATCTTAGATTACTCAGCAGCAGCGCCTTCTTCAGCACCGCCCTTCCCAGCTTCATTTTCCGTCTCATCAAGACGGTTATCGTCAAAGCGACGACGGTTCCCATAACGCCCGTTGGTGGTGCGCTTCCGGAACTTCCGCGCATACGCCAGGTTGCGCAATGCCTTCTCTTTCTTTAAATTGCGGCGCTTAGCCATGTCTTTCCTCTACTCAGGACAACCTAGAAATTCTCACAGTGGTCAATGGTAGCACGAATCTTTTACCGATCGCCGAAATATCTTCAAACGACACTGCTTAAGCATTTCTTTAGACTCGGACACAAACCATAAAAAGGATTAATCAATCGCTACAGAATCTCTTAAGTAAAGCTTATCGACTTCCTGATATGATGCCTAAGAACTTGTTCGAGAGGGGCGGGATCGTGCCTGGAGTGCAGCCTTTACTAACGTAGGGGTGAGCTGAGCGGCATGGAGAACAATCTGACGAATACTTGAGTTGCGATCGCAGCAACCTCCAGAAACTTGGTGACAAGAATCGGAGCATTGCCACGATCGTCGGTGAAGCATTTCACATTTTCACAGGAAGGGAGATTATGTCTTACGCGCAAGCGAAAACTCAGTCGAAGGCTGGGTACAATGCCGGGGTACAAGATTACAAGCTGACTTATTACACCCCCGATTACACGCCAAAGGATACGGATATCCTGGCTGCATTCCGGATGGTTCCTCAACCTGGCGTCCCGCCAGAAGAAGCAGCAGCAGCCGTCGCCGCTGAGTCCTCGACGGGGACTTGGACAACGGTTTGGACTGACTTGCTGACGGATCTCGATCGCTACAAGGGTCGTTGCTACGATATCGAACCCGTTCCTGGCGAAGATAACCAATACATTTGCTACATCGCTTACCCCCTCGACCTGTTCGAAGAAGGGTCTGTGACCAACTTGCTCACCTCTTTGGTGGGTAACGTATTTGGATTTAAAGCACTGAAATCCTTGCGTTTGGAAGATCTTCGGATTTCCGTTGCTTACCTCAAAACGTTCCAAGGACCTCCACATGGGATCCAAGTTGAGCGCGATCGCCTCAACAAGTACGGTCGTCCAATGTTGGGTTGTACGATTAAGCCCAAATTGGGTCTGTCCGCTAAAAACTACGGTCGTGCAGTGTATGAAGCACTTCGCGGTGGTTTGGACTTCACCAAAGATGATGAAAACATCAACTCCCAGCCGTTCCAACGGTGGCGCGATCGCTTCTTGTTCGTTGCAGATGCAATTCACAAGGCGCAAGCTGAAACTGGGGAAATCAAAGGTCACTACCTGAACGTGACGGCTGGAACCTGCGAAGAGATGCTGAAGCGTGCAGAGTACGCTAAAGAACTCGAAATGCCCATCATCATGCATGACTTCTTGACTGCTGGTTTCACCGCCAACACCACGTTGTCTCACTGGTGCCGCGATAACGGCGTCCTTCTGCACATTCACCGCGCAATGCACGCCGTGATTGACCGTCAGAAAAACCACGGGATCCACTTCCGCGTGCTTTCAAAGTGCTTGCGGATGTCTGGTGGGGACCACATTCACACTGGAACAGTTGTGGGTAAACTCGAAGGCGACAAAGCTGTCACCTTGGGTTTCATCGATCTGTTGCGTGAAAACTACATTGAGCAAGATCGCTCCCGTGGTGTGTACTTCACCCAAGACTGGGCGTCCATGCCTGGTGTGATGGCCGTTGCTTCCGGTGGTATCCACGTGTGGCACATGCCCGCGTTGGTCGATATCTTCGGCGACGACTCCGTCCTGCAGTTTGGTGGTGGTACTTCTGGACACCCTTGGGGTAACGCTCCAGGTGCTAAAGCGAACCGCGATGCACTGGAAGCCTGCGTCCAAGCGCGTAACGAAGGTCGTGACCTCATGCGTGAAGGCGGCGACATCATTCGTGAAGCCTGCAAATGGTCTCCTGAACTTTCCGTCGCTTGCGAACTGTGGAAGGAAATCAAATTTGAATTTGAAGCACAAGACACCATCTAATCGTTGCGTTGCGGCGTAAGGATAACCCTTTCTGTTAGGGATGAAGGGGTTGCTGTTCAACATTGAAAAATCCGGCATACTGTAGGTAATACAAGGCATGTCTTGAATTCAGCGTTCACAGTTTCCCCTTCATCCTTCCTGAAACATGGATCTTAAGAAGATTGCGAATGATACGACGAAGACGTTGGTCAGTTATCTGACTTACCAAGCTGTCCGGGTTGTTTACGAACAACTTGACGAAACGGAACCGAAGCGGGCCTATTGGCTCCATCAGTTCGCCTCTAGCGAAAGCATTAAGGACGGCGATCGGTTTATTGAGAAGCTCTTTCGAGAGCGACCTGATCTTGCGTTTCGGATTTTGACGGTGCGGGAAGCTTTGGCGGATGGGATTGCAGACTTTATGCCGGACATGCTCCGACAGCAAATGTCTGTTTCTAACCTCAAGCAACGATCGCAGCAGTTAGAACGCATGACTCAAGTGAGTACAGAAGGCAGTCATCCAGAGCAGCAGCCCCCGCGAGATGCGTAGATTGTTCTAATTTTGATGCCATTCTTCAATCGATTACCTGAGAGAACTCATGAAAACTCTGCCTATTGAGAAGCGTTACGAAACTTTTTCCTATCTGCCTCCTTTGACCGATGCGCAAATCGCACGTCAAATTGAGTACACGATGGAACAAGGCTACTTCCCTTGTATTGAATTTAACGAAGATCCCGATCCTAAACAGTCCTACTGGACGATGTGGAAACTGCCTTTGTTCAAGTGCAACTCTCCCCAAGAAGTGTTGTCCGAAGTGCAACAGTGCAAATCCGAGTTTCCTAAGTCCTTCATCCGTGTTGTGGCTTTCGATAACATCAAACAATGTCAGGTGATGAGCTTCATCGTCTACAAGCCCGGTCAAGCTGGCGGCGGCTACCGTTATTAAGATCTGTTTTTCAGATTAAGTTGAGTGGGACTGACGATCGTTGGTCCCACTTTTTTATGGAA
>JAAFJU010000025.1 GCA_013298165.1 Synechococcales cyanobacterium bin31.maxbin.ball.101
GCCGAGTACAAAAAAGGTCGATACCGGACTTAAAAAAGACTTGTACGATCGCGTTTTCAAAACCACGGATTATTTTGTCTATGACCCGTTTGATCCCAGCAAGCTCCAAGGTTGGCATCTGAGTAACGGCAGCTATCAGGAATTAGAAAAGAACGATCGGGGCTGGCTCTGGAGTGAAAAGCTGGGACTTTGGCTCGGGGCGTGGCATGGGACGATCGGCAATGAAACCACCTACTGGCTTAGGTTTTATCGCCCCAACGGAGATTTGGTGATGTTGGCCAATGAAGCCGAAGCTCAACGGGCTGAGGCACAACGGCAACGCGCTGAATCTGAAGCTCGACGGGCCGCCGCTGCAAGCCAACGGGCTGAGACTGAAGCGCAACGGGCTGAGACTGAAGCGCAACGGGCTGAGACTGAAGCGCAACGGGCTGAGACTGAAGCGCAACGGGCTGAGACTGAAGCGCAACGGGCTGAAGCTTTAGATCAAAAAGCCGCACGACTTGCCGCACGACTGAGAGAATTAGGAGAAGATCCTGATTTGATCTAGACCCTGGCGAACTGCCCCCAACCCCCTTTCTTAGATGCCTGTAAGGGCTATATTCCGGCGGCCTCGGAATTCATGTCCCCCCAGAATTGGGGGCTAGGGGGCGGTTCGTCAGAGGAAGGGGATGTTTATCGCTATTGCTTTTAACTCGCTTTTTTCTTCTCCTTCCGATCGCGATCCTTTTCCTTCTGTTTCTCACGCTTGGCATCATTCTTCGCAGCCTTCTCCGCTTCGATCGCAGAGAGTGCCGCCATGTCTTTCTCTTCAGCGATTTTGTCTTGGTAATACTTAAAGTCGCCGCGATACAGACGGAACTCGCCATCTCGAATTTCTAGAATCTTCGTCGCGGTCTGAGACACGAAATACCGATCGTGGGAAACAATGATCACCGTGCCGTCGTAAGCCCCGATCGCCCCCTCTAGCATCTCTTTTGCTGGAATATCTAGGTGGTTCGTCGGCTCATCGAGGATGAGTAAATTCACAGGCTGAAGCAGCATTTTTGCCAAAGCCAGACGCGCTTTTTCGCCTCCGCTGAGAGACGTGACATTCTTTTGAACCGTTTCACCACTGAACAGGAATCGGCCTAAAATCCGGCGAACCTCTTCATTGGTCCAATCTGGCACTTCGTCGTGAATGGTCTCCATGACGTTTTTAGACAGGTCTAGGGCCTCGGCTTGATTTTGTTCAAAGTAGCCCATGATGACATTGTGTTCGCCCATTTTGACAGAGCCTTCGCAGGGGGTCTCACTGCCTGTGATCAGCCGCAATAAAGTCGATTTTCCCGCGCCATTGGGACCGACGATCGCAATTTTGTCCCCGCGCTCAATTAATAGGTCTGTTCCTAAGAATAAAAGCTTCTCGCCGAAGAAGTGCGTCATGTTTTCCACCATCACCACTTCCCGACCACTGCGAGGCGCTTCGGGGAATTTGAATCGCAGCGTCCGCACGTCGGTATCCGGTGCGTCAATGCGCTCGATTTTGTCCAGTTGTTTTTCGCGGCTCTTGGCTTGGGTGCTTCGGGTGGCGCTGGCTCGGAACCGATCGACGAATTCCTGCTGTTTCTCCAGTTCCTTGCTTTGGCGCTCGTAGGCGGCCATTTGGGCTAGCTTCTGTTCCGCTTTTTGGGTTAGGTAGCTGGAATAGTTGCCGAGATAGGTGTTGGAAATGCCGCGTTCGGTTTCAACAATCTGGTTGCAGAGGCGATCGAGGAATTCCCGGTCATGGGAGACAATTACCATGGGGGTATTCAAATCCCGGAGATAATTTTCTAACCATTCAATGGTGTCTAGGTCCAGATGGTTCGTCGGCTCGTCCAGTAGGAGCAAATCCGGTTCCTGCAAGATCACCTTGGCCAAGTTCATGCGCATCTGCCAGCCGCCGCTAAAGGCACTGACGGAACGATCGGCATCCTCTAAGGTGAAACCCATGTCCGACAAAATCTTGCCAATCTTCGACTCAATCCCATAGCCATCCATCCCTTCAAACTGCCGTTGCAGCTTGTCCATCTTATCCAGCAGCTTGTCGAGTTCTTCGGGGGTCGCGGATTCTAAAGCGTGGTGGACTTTGCTCAGAGCTTCGTGAACCCGGTTGATTTCGCCAAACGCTCGCCACATTTCATCTTGAACGGTGCGGCTTTCGTCAATGTCAAATTCTTGGTTGAGGTAGCCGATGCGGAGGCTGTTGGGGCGGATGATTTTGCCTGTGGTTGGCTCGATTTCGCCCATGACGATTTTGAGCTGGGTGGATTTCCCGGCTCCGTTGACCCCCACCAGACCGATGCGATCGCCGGGTCGAACTTCCCAGTTGATGTCCTTGAGAACTTCACCTGTGGGGTAGGTTTTGCTGATTTTTTCGAGGCGCAGCATAGATGGCTCCGGGGTGGGGCGACGGTAGGTTGAGGATTAAGCTCAAGAATTGTAACGTATGGCGCGACCGAATCATCGAATCCCAGACCACTAAACAGCCCCCAGTCGCTAAACGTCGCAGAATCGACACAGAGAGAATGACTAAAAGATAATTGCAAGATAATTGCCATCCGTCATCGTTCCAGCCCTAAAACAAGCTGACGGCTACTTTTTACTTCACATTTAATCAAGTTAAGCAGCCGACAAACTAATAGGTTCTAAGGTCGATCTTCAATTCACTACATCATTCGATTCAAGTGAATCAGATTTCATTCGATTTCAATGGATTCTTTATTCTTTGAAATTCCTAACTTCAGGTGTCGATATGTGAATGGGTATCGTGATTCACTTTCCCAATCCGGGTTTTAGCGGTATTATTTGCCAGATTAGGGGAAAACCTATTTTCATCAAAATCATTCAAATTAAGGGAATGAGGTATAAAATCGCACCTACGTACGTATCTCTTTAGAGATGTCAACGAGGTCGGTACTCTGGGACACACAAATTGCGGTTTTGGATCGATTTCTAGGTGATCTTTCAGGAATGAATTGAAGCGATCGTGCTGAAATATTATTCCCGAAAGATGAATATTCCCCCGTTAAAGTTGTCATTTGAAAGTTGGGTTGGATCAGTTTTTATGAATTTAAGTCACGTTGTGCAGAGTGCTATAGATCCGTTCGCTGGATCTGGGTCCATGGGATCAATGCCTCTAGCGATCGCCGAGACGTTGATCCCCGCAGACTTGGGAAAAACACTGTTTAATCTCGTCGGTGCGGTCGCGATTCTCTTTTTGGGATGGTTGATTGCCATTTTTGTTGCGAAGGTCGTGAAGAATCTGCTGAAGCAGACGGATATTGACGATCGTTTAGCGCGCACCTTAACCGGAAGCAGCGATATTAATATTGAAAATATCCTTGGCACCGTCGCGTTCTGGATTGTCATGTTGGTGGCACTCGTTGCGGCCTTGGATGTTCTTAAGCTGTCCATGGTGTCCCAACCCCTCAACGAACTTTTGGGTTCTGTCTTTGGGTTCTTGCCGAAGTTTGGTGGGGCGTTGCTGTGGGGCGGTTTGGCCTGGGTTGTGGCAACCTTGCTGAAGAGCTTGGTGATTCAATCCGCTAAAGCCTTTGATTTGGATAGTAAGGTGACAAGCGCATCGAGTACCAATTCGATCGTCTTGAGTGAGACCTTGGCGAATGCCATCTTCTGGTTTGTCATTCTCTTCTTCTTACCCTTTATTCTTGGAACCTTGGGTCTCAGTGCATCTCTGGGTCCAGTGAACGAGTTACTGAATCAAGTCCTAGGCGCATTGCCGAAGATCTTGAAAGCCGTGATGATCGGGGCGACGGGCTGGTTCATTGCGAATATCGTGCGCGGGATTGTGTCTAATTTGGCCGCAGCCGCAGGTGCAGATTCCTTGGGCGAACAAATTGGACTCAGCCGATCGTCCACAGGTCAGTCTCTTTCTGGCTTGGCTGGATTGTTGACCTATGTGTCGATTTTGGTTCCGACGATTACAGCGGCGTTGAGCGCGTTGGAAATCCCGGCGATCGCCACTCCAGCGACGAATATGCTGAACAGTGTGATGAACACGATTCCGCAAATTTTCACGGCTGGCGCGATTCTGGCTATCTCTTATTTTGTCGGTAAATTCTTGGCGGACTTGGTGTCGAGCCTGTTACAGGGCTTCGGCTTTGACAATGTTCTCGTGTGGTTGGGCGTTCGTCCTCAGGGTGAAGCGCCCGCTGAAGGGACCCAAACCCCATCTCAAATTGCTGGGACTGTGACCCTCGTGGGCACCATGCTGGTGGCCGTGGTTGCAGCGATCGATGTCTTGAATCTGCCTGCGTTGAAAGCGGTTTCCACTTCGTTGTTGGCGATCGCAGGCCAGGTCTTGGTCGGCGTGGTGATTTTTGCGGTGGGTCTCTATCTGGCTAATCTTTCCGCAAAACTGGTGCGTAGCTCTGGAATGCCTGAAGCGAATACGTTGGCAAATGTTGCCCGTATCGTAATCCTGGCCTTCTCGGGTGCGATCGCCCTTGAACGTGCTGGCGTCTCTACTAATATCGTCAACTTGGCCTTTGGTCTGTTGCTCGGTGCGGTGGCGGTGGCGATTGCGATCGCCTTTGGTCTCGGTGGACGTGATGTCGCGGCTGACCAACTGCGGGAATGGGTCAAGCCTTTCAATAAGAAGTAAAGTCCCTGACGAACCGCCCCCTAGCCCCCAATTCTGGGGGGACATGAACTTCTGAAGCCCCCAGGATTGGGGGTTGGGGGCGGTTTGCCAGAGGTTTAAGGTAAACGAAAGCGCGGCGGTTGTGAAAACGATCGGCGCGCTTTTTGTTGAAATCATTGCCCAAACCGATCTCAACTTACCTTAAGGCCCCTCTGATATAATTTTTCCTCAGGTCAACGCGGAAAGCCGCGCACCTATTCCTATTGAGAGGCAAGAGCGCTATGGCAGACTGGCAAGTGATTACCGGGGGCGTAACCGCACCCAAAGGCTTTCGGGCAGCGGGCATTACGGCGGGGTTGAAACCCTCAGGACTTCCGGATTTAGCCTTAATCGTCTCAGACGTGGACGCGATCGCCGCCGGGGTCTTCACCACTAGCCATGTCCGCGCTGCCTGCGTTGATATCTGTCGCCAAAACCTCAAAGCTAAACCCTACGCCCGAGCGATTATTTGCAATGCGGGTCAAGCCAACGCTAGTACAGGCAAACAAGGCTGGGCCGACGCCGTGGAAAGCGCCGAGATTTTGTCTAAGGAATTGAATATTTCTCCCGAACTGATTCTGCAAGCCTCCACGGGCGTCATTGGCAAACGCATTCGGATGGAAGCTCTGCGATCGGGCATTCCCCAAGCCGTCGCTGCCCTCAGTGACACCGGATCAGACGCGGCATCCCGATCGATCGTCACCACAGATTTAGTTACCAAAACGATCGCCCTCGAAATGAAAATCGGCGATCGGCCTGTGCGCATCGGAGGCATCGCCAAAGGCTCCGGCATGATCCATCCCAACATGGCCACTATGCTCTCCTTTGTGACCTGTGACGCTGCCGTATCGCCCCCTCTCTGGCAGGATATGCTCACCCGCGCCGCCAATAAAAGTTTTAACCAAATCACTGTGGACGGCGACACGAGTACGAATGATTCGCTGATTGCTCTGGCTAATGGCCAATCCCGTACGCCCGTCATCACCAGTATGACCGCCGATGCGGAGCGTCTCGAAGCGATGCTGACGGAGGTTTGTCGCTATTTGGCTAAATCGATCGCCCGTGACGGTGAAGGCGCAACCTGCCTGATGGAAATCGTCGTCACCGGAGCCACCACCGACGAATCCGCCCGCCAAATCGCCAAAACCGTTGCCGGATCCTCCCTGACCAAAGCCGCCATCTATGGCCGAGATCCCAACTGGGGACGGATTGCAGGAGCCGCTGGACGGGCAGGTGTTCCCTTTGATCAAGATCAATTAGAGATTCGACTCGGCGACTACGTTTTGCTCAAGGACGGACAGCCGCTGGAGTTCGATCGGGTGGGCGCAAACGCTTATCTGGTGGACCGATCGGCCATCAGCATCTTGAAAGATCCCAGTGAGTTTGAAGATTGCAATCATCCGGTGCCGGGACGGGAGGAACCGATCGCCGCTCAATCGGTTCATTATCCGGTGATTATTTCTCTCTGTGTCGGCAAAGGTCCCGGTTCCGGCAAAGCTTGGGGCTGCGATCTCAGCTATGACTACGTCAAAATCAATGCTGAATATACGACATAGAAAAGCACCGTTTACCCAGCCGGACTAGTCCTTACGGACGTAAACTACGACTCCGCTCAGTCCTCAAGCCGGGTTCGTGTTTACCCAACCGGACTTCGACTCCGCTCAGTCCTCAAGCTTTGACCCGTGGGCTGAGCGGAGTCGCTGTTCAAGCCAAAGTTCGTGGGCTGAGCGGAGTCGCTGTTCAAGCCAAAGTTCGTGGGCTGAGCGGAGTCGAAGCCCACTTTCGCAAACTAAGCTATAGTTCAAAAGTATTAACTGCAATCCTCCCCGATCGCCCCCCATGGCTCGATTTCTTCACATCGCCGACATTCATCTCGGCTTCGATCACTACGACAGCAAAGAGCGCACCAAGGACTTCTACCTCGCGCTTAAGGATGTGTTGCAAAAACATGCGATCGAAGCCAAGGTCGATTTTGTCGTGATTGCGGGCGATTTGTTTGAACATCGCACCATTCAACCTGCGATCCTCAACCAGGCTAAAGATTGCTTCCTCATGCTCAAGGAAGCGGGGATTACCACGATCGCTATCGAAGGCAACCACGACAATCGCCCCTTCGGCACCGTCACCAATTGGCTAAAATATCTCTCCGACGATGGGCTGGTGATTTTGCTTGAACCGGAAGCGATCGACGGCAAAATTCACTACGAACACTGGGACTCTGAATTCCTTACAGGCGGCTACATCGATTTGCCCTGCGGCGTCCGCGTCATGGGATCCCAATGGTACGGATCTTCTGCACCGAAAATGATTGAAACTTTGGTGGAGGCGATCGGCGAACTCCCGGCCTACGATGGACCCACCGTCATGCTCTTTCACCATGGACTCGAAGGCCAGATCGCCCGCTACCAGGGCGCATTGCGCTACAACGAACTCCTCCCCCTCCGCAAAGCAGGCGTCCACTACCTCGCCCTTGGCCACATCCACAAAAGTTACCAAGAAGAAGGCTGGGTCTTTAATCCCGGTTCCTTAGAAGCCAACAGCACCCAAGAAGCCGACTTCGATCGCGGCGCATTCCTCGTCGAAATTGACAAAACTCACATCAAAGCCGAACTCAAAACCGACTACTACCAACGCCCGATCGTCCGTCTCCAATGCAAAACCACAGGCAACGAAAGCCTCGAAGAGGTTATCCAAAAAGCCACCGATCTCACCGCCGCCGCCCTTAAAAACAAAAAAATCAATCCCGATCTAAAACCGATCGTCGAACTCCGTATCGAAGGCGCGGTGGGCTTCGATCGGCTTGACCTCGACACCAAGCAACTCCAATTGGATCTGCAAACCCAAACCAACGCGCTCATTTTTCTCCTGCGCTACAACGTAGACACCCTTGCCTTCGAAACCCCCCTCGGCGAAACCGCCAGCCGCCAACACATCGAGCGGGAAATCTTCATCGACCTCCTCGCCGCTCACAATAGTTACAAAAACCGATCGCAGGACCTCGCCCAAGGCTTAATCGAACTCAAAGATCTCCAACTCCAAGACTATCCCGAAGGCGAACTCTACCAATTCATCGACCAACTCCTCATCGGGAAACCGATCGAACCAGACCCAGAACCGATCCCCACCGCCGACTGAGATTTGTCCCGCCCGATCGGCTGTCAAGTGAAGTAATCACTCAGGTTTCTTTACAAAACGAGACATCTCATCTAATCTATTAATATCGGCTTGAAAAAGTCGAACATTATTCACGCTATCCATAAAGAACCATGACAACCACTTTACAGCGTCGCGAATCCGCGAACTTGTGGGACCAGTTCTGTAACTGGGTGACTTCAACCGACAACCGCCTCTATGTGGGCTGGTTTGGCGTTTTGATGATCCCCACGTTGCTTTCTGCAACCATTTGCTACTTGATCGCTTTCGTAGCAGCTCCTCCCGTTGACATCGACGGCATCCGCGAACCCGTTGCTGGTTCCTTGATGTACGGAAACAACATCATCTCTGGTGCTGTTATTCCTTCCTCGAACGCAATCGGTCTTCACTTCTATCCAATCTGGGAAGCTGCTTCCTTGGATGAGTGGCTCTACAACGGTGGTCCTTACCAACTCGTGGTATTCCACTTCTTGATCGGAGTGTTCTGCTACATGGGTCGTGAGTGGGAACTTTCCTACCGCCTCGGTATGCGTCCTTGGATCTGTGTTGCTTACTCTGCACCTGTTGCAGCAGCAACTGCAGTGTTCTTGATCTACCCAATCGGTCAAGGTTCATTCTCAGACGGTATGCCTTTGGGTATCTCCGGAACGTTCAACTTCATGTTGGTGTTCCAAGCTGAGCACAACATTCTGATGCACCCCTTCCACATGATGGGCGTTGCAGGTGTGTTTGGTGGAAGCTTGTTCTCCGCAATGCACGGTTCGTTGGTAACTTCTTCCTTGGTTCGTGAAACGACTGAAGTGGAAAGCCAAAACTACGGTTACAAATTCGGTCAAGAAGAAGAAACTTACAACATCGTTGCAGCTCACGGCTACTTCGGTCGTTTGATTTTCCAATACGCTTCCTTCAACAACAGCCGTTCCTTGCACTTCTTGCTCGGCGCATGGCCAGTTGTCGGAATCTGGTTCACCGCTTTGGGTGTGTCCACGATGGCGTTCAACTTGAACGGTTTCAACTTCAACCAATCCATCCTTGACTCTCAGGGTCGTGTGGTCGGTACTTGGGCTGACGTAATCAACCGTGCCAACTTGGGTATGGAAGTAATGCACGAGCGTAACGCTCACAACTTCCCTCTTGACTTGGCTGCTGGCGAAGCTGCACCAGTTGCAGTTGCTGCTCCCGCAATCAACGGTTAAGAATCTTTCGCTAGAGACAAGTATCTTTAGTTGAGTAGAGAGAAGCCCCCAGTCTTACGACCGGGGGCTTTTTAATTTGTAGACTCATATTTTTATCCCGTATAAAAACATCCTGCTACGATATATTGGTGCAGTTCATCTTTGTCCATTGTCAAACTCTGGTCAGAATAGTTATAGGCAGCTATTTTTATGAAGATTGCGATCGTCAATCAACCCTGGGGAGATCTGAGTCCTCCGAATCCATCTGGGTCCATTCCGATTTTGATTTATGAGACCGCGCAGAGACTTGCTAAAGAAGGTCATCAAGTGACGGTCTACTCTCGAAGTAAATGGAAAAAGACAGAAACAATTTACGAAGGCGTCTGTTATCGCTATATTCCTGTTTTTCTAGATAAATTTGTTAATAAATTACTGTCTAAGGTCATCCTCTGGGAGTCACTCAGGCCCACCTTTGCGTCATTTGTGACTTCATTTTTTTATGGGCTACAAATCTCGTTAGATTTGCGAGGTAAACAGTACGACTGGGTTCATATTCATAATTTTACGCAGTTTATTCCCACGATTCGTTGGATGAATCCCAGCATTCGAATTTTGCTCCAGATTCATTGTGAATGGCTGACTAAACTCGATTACAAAATGATCAACGATCGGCTCCAATCGACTGAACTCATCCTTGGTTGTAGCGATTTTATTATGGATGATGTTAAAAAGAGGTTTCCGCATTTCGCGGATCAATGTCACACATTATTCAATGGTGTTAATACGTCCTACTTCACTCAAGGTTCCAGTCAAGATAACGGCACTGGAGATCTCACCCATCCCACGATTTTATATGTCGGGCGGGTCTCTCCAGAGAAAGGGATCCACACCTTGCTGCAAGCGTTTGAAATCATTCATAGCAAAATCCCTAATGCTCAGTTAAAACTCATTGGTCCCCCCGAAGTATTGCCCTATGAGTTTTTGATTGGGTTGGATGATGATCCTAAGATTCTGGCCTTAGGTGAGTTTTATCCCAATGAGAAGTGGGCTAGTTATTTATCAGACTGGCAACGATCGAAACCTGCGAGTCAAAATGTCACCTTTGTTGGCAATGTAGACTACTACGAATTACGAACCTATTATCAAACAGCCGATCTCTTTGTTTTTCCTTCCATTTGTGATGAAGCCTTTGGGATGCCTGTTGCGGAAGCGATGTCCTCTGGGCTTCCGATCGTTGTTGCTAAGGCTGGAGCTTTACCTGAATTAGTCGGACATGGGACCCATGGTTGGGTCACGATCGCGGGTTCTGCAACGGATTTGGCCGAGACAACTATTCAGGTTTTACAGTCTCCTGATGAAGCAAGACGCATTGCGAAATTAGGCCAAATCAAGGCGACTGAAGTGTTTGATTGGGAGCCTGTGATTCAACGACTTATTAAACTTTATCAGGCATAACTCATGAATCCAATCCAAACAATTCGTCAAGTTCTCCGTCAACGAGTTCATCAAAAACTCAGTCGTCAACTAGAACCCATGAGTTCAGCAGACTATGCCGCATCTGCGATCGTCTTTGTCCCCCATGAAGATGATGAAACGTTGGCCTGTGGCGGCAGTATTATTCGCAAAAAACAAGCGGGAGCCAATGTCAAAATTGTTTTTCTCACTGATGGTCGAGCTTCCCATGCACATTTGATGGATTGGCAAAAGCTGAGTGCAATGCGTCAACAAGAGGCGATTAATGCGTGCAAAGTGCTTGGGGTTAATCCAGAAGATGTGACGTTTTTAGGGTTTCCAGATAATGATTTAGTTAGTCACGAAGCGGCTGCGATTGAACAAGTCATTGCAATTTTAGAAAAAGAGTCGCCGCAACAGATTTTTATGCCCTATCACCGAGAGCCATTGTTCATTCGGGATCATCGAGCTACCTATGACATTGTGTCGCAGGCCGCGCGGCGAGTGGGTCAATCGGTGACGGTCTATGAATATCCCGTCTGGTTTTGGTGTCATTGGCCTTGGATGAAGTTGGTCTGGTATCGTGGGAAGCCCTTAGGCAATCTCAAAATGGCGATTCGATCGATTCAACGGGGTTTTAGTTTTGGGCTTTACCCTTGGAAAGAATTCACTACCTTTAGCGATATCAGCCAGGTTTTAGATCAAAAACAAACGGCTTTAGCTTGTCACCATTCACAGGTAAATAAACAGCTCGATCGATCGGATTGGGCGATTTTGGCAGAGGTTTCGGACGGGGATTTTTTGGATTGTTTTGCACAGCCACAGGAAATCTTTTATCGTCATCAACTTTAGACCGATTGAATTAGGACTCACAATATGGAACGCAATATCGATCGGTTTCGAGCTTGTCTGGTGGGACTGGCGGCGGGGGATGCCGTGGGGACGACGGTGGAGTTTCGAGCGAGGGGTTCTTTTGAACCGATGACGGATATGGTGGGTGGTGGACCGTTTGATCTTGAAGTGGGGCAATGGACGGATGATACCTCCATGGCGCTTTGTTTGGCGACGAGTTTACTCGACTGTGGAGAATTCAATCCCATGGATCAAATGGATCGCTATAGCCGTTGGTATCGTGAGGGCTATCTCAGTAGCAATGGCGAATGCTTTGATATTGGTAATACTGTGTTTTTAGCATTGGCCGATTATCAAAAAACACGAAATCCCTACAGTGGTTCAACCCATCCAAATACGGCTGGAAATGGTTCGATTATGCGATTGGCTCCGATTCCGATGTTTTATCATTACGATCGGGATTTGATTCAAGTGCGATCGGTAGAGAGTTCGCGGACGACCCATGGGGCAGCGGAATGTTTGGATGCTTGTCGATGGTTTGGGGATGTGTTGTTTCGGGCGTTGGCGGGGGCGAGTAAGGCGGAGATTTTGGCCTTTCAGGCTGCTGTGAAGCTTGAGACGCCTGCGATTCGGTCGATCGCACGGGGTGACTACATGAGCAAATCCATAGATGAGATTCGCGGTTCAGGGTATGTGGTGGCGAGTTTGGAAGCGGCGCTGTGGTGTTTTTTTAATACCGATAGTTTTGAAGAGGCGATTTTGATGGCAGCGAATTTGGGGGAGGATGCGGATACGACGGCGGCGGTCTGCGGTCAAGTGGCGGGTGCGCACTATGGTATGGCTGGCATTCCGGAAGGTTGGCGATCGAAACTCACGATGCTTCAGGAGATTACAACGTTAGCCGATCGGCTCTATGAGATTGCCTGCGTTTGATTTTTTGCTAACTTTTTACCAACAACTGCTCAGCCAGCGCCAATCCCGATAGAAACGCACTTTCAACCCGATCGCCCCCGCACCAATCGCCAATGCAATACAGCGGTGAAGCGGTGGTGGCACTTAAAAATTTAGAGTCGATCGGATTGATGGCAAAGGCATATTTCCAGCGATGTAATTGCAGCAGTTCCGGTTTTGCAATCCAAGGCATGTTTAAAACTTCAGAGGCCCGATCGCACAACTGCTGCGCCACTGTATTTAAATCCGTTGAATCAAACTGCTGCGCAGCAAAATTAGAATTGCTTTGAATAATCATTGTTGTTTGTTCTGGATTGATTTGTTTAGTACTATCAAACCCAATCCACCCCAGAATCTCATCCTCCAAACAAGTCACCCCTTGTAGCTCGGCTCCCCCAGAATTGGGGGCTGGGGGGCGGTTCGCCAGTGCTTCTGCACGCTGTGAATAAACCCCGATCGCTGTCAAACAAGGCGCAAATTCAACCGATTGGATCGACTCTACAAACTCAGCATTTGCAATCCCTTGGACTAACGGCAATGCCTGCGGTGCGGGAATTGCCAAGATCACAACATCCGCCGTCAGATCAAACTCTGGGTTTTGGCTTGTGAGTTGCCAGCCCTGCTCGATCGGCCTAATCGATTGAATCTGTTGATTGAGTTCAAGGGTCAAATCTTTTGCCAATGCCTTAGCGATCGCCGTTGCCCCCTTGGGTGCTGCATAGCGAGGCTGGGGGCGTGGGTCGAGCTGCAATCCCGCTGCCGAAAGCTGATGGAGTTGATCCGTCCACACCGTCAACACGCCATTCAGCACCAAGTCTTGAATCAATGCCGAAAACCGATCGTCCTTCGGCTTCAAATAACAAACCCCATGGTCTGCATGAGTCTCCCCCAGCCTGCGCGTCGCTAGGCGTCCTCCCAATCCCCTTGACTTATCAATGACCACGACATCCCGACCCGCCGCCTGAAGTTCCCGCGCACAGACCAGCCCCGCCATTCCCGCACCGACGATCGCAATTTCATGATGCATTGAGCCGTTCTCCCGTTCCCGTAAAGCAGTACTATTTTACAGGTAGATTTGTGGTTAAAACGATGACTTCCGTCTCAACTCCTGACGCAACACCGATCGGCCCTAAAACCCGAATGTTGCTATCCCATAATTTCGACATTGCCGACCTCGCCATTCCGAAACTTTCACGGGAAGACTTTACGGCAATCTTTGCCACGGCATTAGCAAGCGAGGCGGATTGTCAATTGATTGAAAATCCCCATTGGATTGTGGAATTGAAGTTTGATGGAACGCGCTTTACGCCGCAGCAGATTGGCGATCGGATTGTGCAAGTGCTGTCTGAGGCGCGGAGGCGATCGATGCCCGCTGGTGCGATTCTGCCGCACACGTTGTCCCTCGGCGGTTTAAAACAAAGCCCTGCAACGAGTTCTTCTCCGACATCTTTACAACCTAATGAGTGGGGCGTGGATGTTGTGGAAACGGTGAATGCTGATGCTTTTTTGGCAGGATTGAACTGGGATGCAACTGTTGCCACGCGGGAGCCTGGAACGATTTTTCAGGCTATTTTGAAATGAACGGCGGGGTTTTGCCATAGGCAACGCTGCGCGAACGGCTCCGCTCACCCCACGACGGCTCTGCTTACAGGTATTTAATACAGGCGTTTAGCGATGGACCTTCAACCTAGATTTCGTGAACTTGCAGCACTTTATCGATCGACGTTGCTCGACAATGTTTTGCCGTTTTGGGAAACTCATTCGATCGATCGGGAATTTGGTGGATATTTTACCTGTCTCGATCGATCGGGTAAGGTCTACGACACCGATAAATTTGTTTGGTTGCAGAATCGTCAAGTTTGGATGTTTTCGGTGTTGTGCAATCGGGTTGAGAAGCGTGAAACCTGGTTAGAGATTGCGAAACAAGGGGCTGTGTTTTTAGCAGATAAAGGTCGGGATGCCGAAGGGAATTGGTACTTTTCCCTCGATCGTGCAGGCAATCCACTCACGCAACCCTACAATATTTTTTCCGATTGTTTTGCGGCAATGGCTTTTAGTCAGTATGCCTTAGCGTCTGGTGAAGACTGGGCGAAAGAGGTGGCGCTACAAGCCTATGGCAATGTTTTGCGTCGTAAAGATAATCCGAAAGGCAAATACACTAAAGCTTACCCAGGAACCCGATCGTTAAAGTCTCTCGCCGTTCCCATGATCCTCGCAAACCTAACGCTGGAAATGGATTGGTTATTGCCGAAGGAAACGCTAGACCAGGTTTTAGATCAAACAGTGGCTGAGGTGATGACGGACTTTTTGGACGCCGATCGGGGTCTGATGTTTGAAAATGTTTTGCCGGATGGTTCGCATTTGGATTGCTTTGATGGACGGCTGATTAATCCGGGTCATGGAATTGAAGCGATGTGGTTCATGATGGATATTGCCGATCGTCGAGGTGACAAAGATTTAATCAATAAAGCGATCGATGTCGTGTTGAATATTTTGAATTTTGCGTGGGATCAAGAGTATGGTGGCTTGTATTACTTTATGGATTCCGAAGGCCATCCGCCACAGCAGCTAGAGTGGGACCAAAAGCTCTGGTGGGTACATGTGGAGACGTTAGTGGCGTTGGCGATGGGGTATCGGTTAACAGGGCGATCGGAGTGCTGGGATTGGTATGAGAAAGTTCATGCCTATAGCTGGTCCAAGTTTCATGATCCTGAACATCCTGAATGGTTTGGTTATCTCGATCGACGGGGTGAGGTTTTGTTGAATGCAAAAGGCGGAAAATGGAAAGGCTGTTTCCACATTCCGCGATCGATGTTGCTTTGTTGGAAGGAGTTTGAACGATTGGCGGAGGGCGGGTGATGTCCGGGGTTCGACTCCGCTCACCCCACGAAGTTTTAGAGGGGTGAGTATTGAGAAGTGTGCGTTGAAGAGTGAGCCAAGCCGAGGGGTGAGCGGAGTCGAACCCCGTCAATGCCCACGAGGGGTGAGCGGAGCCGTTCGCGCAGCGTTGCCTATGGCAAAACCCCGTCTACTTCCCAGTCACCATCTTTTTCAAGATCTTAAATCGACTTTCGTTATAAGGGGCATAGCGCCAATCCAGATCAAACCGGATCGATCGCTTCAAGAAACTCCGGTAATGGGAAAACGTATCAAAACTCGCCTTACCGTGGTAACTGCCCGTCCCACTATCGCCCACCCCACCAAAGGGCAAATTACTCACCGCAACCTGCATCACCGTGTCATTAATGCAAACGCCACCGGATGAAATCGCCGTTGTAATTTGGGTTTGGTATTCCTGAGATTTAGAAAAGATATAAAGCGCCAACGGTTTGGGGCGTTGCTTCACTTGCGCGATCGCCACATCCAAATTGTTGTAGGTCATAATCGGCAAAATCGGCCCAAAAATCTCCGACTCCATCACCGCATCACCCCAATTCACCTCATCCAAAACCGTCGGTGCCAAATACCGATCGCCCTCATTCACTTCACCACCCACAATCACCTTGCCAGACGCCAGCAATGGTTTCAACCGATCGAGTTGTCGTTGGTTCACAATGCGGGCATAGTCAGGACTAGCGGCGGGATTCTCACCATAGAGTTCACCGATCGCCTTCTTCAACTGCACCACAAATTCATCTTTAATGCTGGCTTCAACCAACAGATAATCCGGCGCAATACAAGTCTGTCCCGCATTAATAAACTTACCCCAAGCAATCCGTTTTGCCGCATAATCCAACCGCACCGACCCATCAACAAAACAAGGACTTTTGCCGCCCAGTTCCAAGGTCACAGGCGTCAAATGCTTCGCCGCCGCCTGCATCACAATGCGCCCAATCTCCGTGCCACCCGTAAAGAAAATATGGTCAAACTTTTGCGCTAGTAATTCTTGACTGGTCGCCGCATCGCCTTCCACCACGGCAACATAATCGGGTTCAAAAATGGACTCAACCAAATCTGTCACGACTTTAGACATACTCGGCGCATATTCCGACGGTTTCAATATTGCGCAATTTCCGGCTGCGATCGCCCCCACTAACGGCGACATCATCAATTGAAATGGATAATTCCACGGCCCAATGATCAGCGCAACCCCCAATGGCTCCGGTTGAACCCAAGCAGAAGCTGGAAAAACATCCGCTGACGTTGCAATTTTGCGAGGTTTCATCCAGTTCTTTAACTGTTTGATCGCCAATTTAATTTCAGTCAAAGTCGCAATTTCAAAATAGGCTTCAAAGGGCGCACGACCTAAATCTGTCTGGACGGCAGCGACAATTTTTTCTTGATTTTCAACGATCGCAGTCTGAAGGCGTTCCAATTGCTGAAGGCGGAAGGCCCGATCGAGCGTCTTGCCCGTGGCGAAAAAATCGCGCTGAGATTGAAGTAAGGCAGGAATGGTGCGAGTGGGGGATGCAAGCATGGTTAAGAGAGGATTTGAAGGGTTGTTGGTAAGTACAGTCTGTCAGACAGGTTTTGAGACTCTAGCTATTATGACATTTTCAACCCACGATCGACGATCGGTTCCGGACTGGAATCGGGATTTAAATTTAAAAGAGGCATTCATAAAATCCTCGGAATCCCTGGGGATATCTTTCCGAATCGAAGAAAATCACCCGTGCGGGTAATGGGCAGATGCAATTGTATATTCTTATGATCAGACTGAACATTCAGGGGAATAGCAGTTGAAAATCTTCTTATCTACAGTTTTACAGTTTGATTAACTCGCTACAGCCCAATTTTGTTGGGCTTAGATACTCACATCCAAAATTGATAAAAGGGTTGAGATATTGAGCTATGGGAACAGAAAATAATATGCGCCTCAGGGCCTCAGGGCCGATCGATTCCGACACTGGATTTCCACTGTGGTTTGAAGATACAAATGGTGTGCGGTTAGAACTCGGTTTAAATCGAGATCCGCTCAATCCTGATCTGCTCATACCCGCGATCGGCGAGATGCAAGATCCGGCTGCCCCACTTAGTTTTCCAAACAACTTTCCCGATGAAAGCTTTTACTTCCTAGCCGAAGCCGAATTACAGGTCGGAGGCAATGGCACCATTGGACGAGCAAGAGTGATCTTGGCCTTGGAAGCGGCTTTTGGCGGTACAGGCACCCCTAAACAAGGCGCGAATGTTGTCTTTGCCCGGATTCGGGTGCGAATGGACAAACTCATTCCCGGTGAACGCTATAAAGTCATCCATCCCTATGGTGTAATTGACGGTGAAGATTTACAAGCCGACGATCGGGGACGTGTCTTCTACACCGCAGATCTGGGGATTGTAGAGGGCGATCCTACGGCAGCCCTTCGGACTGGACAAGTGGCTCCTTTTTTAGTGGGGACCCTTGCAGCACCAACCGGGTATATCGGCGATGGTGCCACAGAACAGATGATCACGGGCAGTCCGTTCAATACCAATTTTGTTGTGATTGAAGGGGCAAGGATTCGTGATGGCGGTGGGGACGCTGACCCCACGGAACCCGAGAATCGCGATCGCATCTGGACCAATACCTTCACCGTCCAAGGCAGGCGTGCAAAACGGACGGGTGCATGGCTAGAGGGCGCAACCTATAGCAAATCTAGCGGAGGCTATGTGCTGACGGTACAAGCGCGGAGCTTAATGGGTCAGGACTTGCGCTTAGTCGCACCGGGAATCCATTTTAAACTCGATGAGGGACAGAAAGCGTTCTACACAGGTCTCGGTCAAGCCGTGACGCTACCGAGCAATGCCAAGCTGATCAATGTCACCGATCAGCCGCCGACCCATTTTCCCGTGACATTTACCGATCGAGTGATTGTCGAATCTGCGGTGCATGACCGGACGACGGGCACCCTCACCGTGATCGCTCGATCGTCTGACCCCAGTGCCGTGCTAACCATCCCGCAACTCACCTTAACGCTGACCACCGTGCCCCAATCCTTCTACATCGGGAGCGCGTCTCCAGCCGAGCTGATCGTCAGGTCCGATCGCGGCGGCGAAGGTCGGCAGCATGTCGTGGTGCGAGGCACACCTGCGGCCAACACCCCTCAGGTCAAAGCCCTCATTGTCCCACCCCCGTCCCAAGTCTTTGCAGAAGCGGCCCTCACCCTAGATGGGAGTGCGTCTCTGGGGGCTACCCGTTTCACCTGGAGTCAAACATCCGGTACTCCTGTGACGCTGACGGGTGCCAATACGAGTCAAGTTAGCTTCACGCCCACCTTAGCCGGGGACTATGGCTTTAAGTTGATTGTGCAAGGGGACAGCAGCATTCAGGCGGATACCTCGATCGTCCTATCCGTCAAGCCCAAGCTAGGTCTAGACACCTTGACCCTGACGCGACAGGAGTATCGCACCAGTACTCGCCAATTTCGGATCGAGGGCAATGTCAATCAATTGCCCAACGTCATTTTGGTCAAATTCCGGGACAAAGAAGAACAGGCCATTCCTGATATTAATGGGGATTGGTCCGTGCGTCGCACGCTGCGGGAATCTGAAGTGGACCTAGTCCCAGCACCGGGTACTACCATCGAGGTTCGCTCCAAGCGCGGCAGCATCAATCCCTCTCCCGCAATCAGAATTAGAAATTAGGAGCGGTTATTATGATGGGCATAGCAACTAACAATCAACTCAAAGGATGGTTTCTAGAGTGTTGCGATTGTTTCACAATTTGTCCTTGTTGGGTGAGCGAACGTCCCGATGAAGACCATTGCAGCGCGCTCTACGTTTGGACGTTCAGTGAGGGTGCCACTATTGAGGGTCATGATATTAGCCATAAATCAATTGTTGCGGCGACCTTCCATAGCGGCAGTAGTCCTGAAAAACCAGCGGAGACTGCGGCTGAGAATGACGAACCGGATCTATTTGGATTGATCGATCGGTTCCTATTCGATCCTGAAGAACAGGAGGAGGAGGACAATGGGCCACCCCCTGCCAGTAACAAGCAAGCCGCCATTTATGTCGATGCAACCCTCGACAAAGCCACTCAACAGTTGTTGCTGGATGCATTTTCCGGTAAAACGATCGCCCGTTTAAAGAGTTTGGAGCGGCTGATGGGTACCGTGGTGCATTCTGGACCTGCCCGCATTACCCACAGCAAAAGTAATGGGCAATGGGAGGTCACGGTGGAAGTCAATGGCAGCCGCATCGCCCATGCCAATGGTCTCGAAGAACCCCTGGAAGGACGCTCAAAACCTATCAGTCTCTATGACACAGCGCTTCATGACGAACTGGGCATTGAGGCATCAGAAGCAGCGGTGGTGCAGAAGGTGGCCCGCTTTGAATTGGCGGTTTCTCCGCTGCCGATCGCGCCATTTGTGTACTCTGGACGATCGGGTTTAGCGGCTAAATTTAACTATAGCGGTAGGTCCTAACCATGGCCAAAAGCAATTCCTTTAGCATGACGCCAGTGCGGCTACCATCGATTAATCAACTGACTGCCGTTGTAATCGTAATTAGTTCTGTAGCTTGGCTATTAATGGTCTTAATGCATGGCAGTCAGCATGTCTCCTTCCAGCTTGGACATCATGGCGTGGGAGATGGGCAATGGTTGACGGGCTGGTTCATCATGGTGCTAGCGATGATGTTACCACCAGCATTGCCATTTCTACAGACGATGCTCCGATCGACCCAGGGTTTACCGCACCAGCAGGCTTTATTAGTGACGACGGCGGTGGTCTTTATCGCCACTTGGACCGCCACAGGAATCGCCTTAGTTGCCATGGGTCATGTCCTCACTCGCCTGGGAGGCACAATGCCTTGGCTCGTCGATCGTCCTACGGTGGTGAGTGGTCTCGCCGCCCTTCTCGTGGGGATCTATCAGCTCTCTCCCGTGAAAGAGGCTTGTCTCACGGCCTGTCGTAGTCCGACCGCGATGCTGCTGCTGCTCTGGGATGATGACGCTCCTTGGCGATCGGCTGTGGTGATTGGACTCCGTTATGCCGCTGTTTGTGTCGGTTGTTGTTGGACCTTGATGCTATTGACGCTCATTGTGGGCGCGTTTGTCTTACCCCTGATGGTCGTCGTCTCCGTCATCATGCTCCTGGAGCGTCTGCTGCCTTCAGTGCGTCCCCTCGTGCCCCTGCAAGCAGCCTTCGCCTGTGCCCTAGGAATTTTATTACTACTTGGCTCCCTGCCACCCGGTTTAGCGCTAGAGGGAACCGGGCAGCCTATTCATCCCCATCACTCGACACCATTACTCGATCGGTAAGTAACTCGGTAAGCAACTCGGTAAGCAACTCGGTAAGCAGCTATGACTATCCTGACCTCCGCTCAACGCCAATATCATGTGATTGCGTTCTCGATGCCCATTGTCTATACCCTGGACGGCGATCATGACCCCAATGGAATGGCCTACGTGCTCAAACCCGTTTCTATTCTTCTGCAATGGGCCAAGGAACGCTGGCAGGATGACGATCGATTGCTGCCGCGTTTGCATACGCGCCGTCAACGGGCACAACTAGTGATTGATGGATTAGAGCGGCTGGAAATGATGCTCGATCGTCTACGCCATGGCTCAACGGATGATAAAAATCTACTGAGCGAACTCAAAAATCGGGAGGAACAACCGGAATACAGCGAAGCTGAAGATCGAGACCGTTACGCTTATCCGCGCCAAGGGGCACGATCGATGGCCGTCCGTCTGAATGTCCAAAACCAGCTTGATGAGCTGCGCATCGCCCTCACCGATCTGCAAGACTTAGATGGACCCAACAGTTGGCATCAACCTATTAAGCAGGATGTCGCAGGGGTCGAACCAGAGGCGCTCGATCCCACCACCGCCCCTAATCCCATCCGCCTAATCACGCTGACACCAGACCAACGGCGGGCTTGGCGTCAAGAATGGATGACCCAAGCGAAGATGCTCGATCAAGCCATTGAGCAATGGTTTACTCGCTGTGATGCGGACCCGAAACGGCGCTTTAATGCCGAAATATTATCAAAAGAATCGGGCATTCCTGAAGCATGGGTGAAGCGGTTATTGCTCAATGATCATCAAGCTAAAAATCATGGAGGCAAGCCCTACGATCGATTCAACCCCATGAAACCGATCCCAGCCTTACGCCCATTGGTTCTTCGTTGCTGTCAGGGTGAGACCGTCAAAATTAAATTCGAGAATTCATTGCGCTCACGTCGGGTCGGATTTCACGTTCAAGGGGAAGGCATGTCCACATCTGAAGGGGCGGGCGTGTGCTATGCCGATGGTGCAGCGATCGGCAAAAATGATGACAGTACCTGTGCGTCTGGAAAAACCATGACCTTCTACTACACCGCTAAGCACGAAGGGGTGTGGCCCATTAACGACTTGGCCGATGTCCGAGGTGGTCCAGACGGTACCAATGCCCACGGACTCTTTGGGGCGCTCATCGTCGAGGCCAAGGGTACGCAGTGGTGCGATCCGGAAACAGTTGAAAAGGCCACGAATATCCCAGGGAATCGACTTCCCGGTGAACTCACCCAGGCTCCCTGGTGCAGTTTGATGGATGTGGACATCATTCCTGCGGCTGAAAATATCAATCACCCTCAGCATCAAGCCTTTATTGATTTTCACTGCGATACCGTACCCCGCAGCTTCCGCGAATTCACCATTTTTATCCACGATGAACCCGAAGTCCATTCTGGTCTACATACGATCGGTGAGCATAGCATTATGCCCTTGTCCTATCGGGCAGAACCCATGCCGAATCGTCTGCCCCACCGGATGCGGACCCATGCCGCTGCAACCCATTTAAAACCCTTGCCCTTAAAGGATAAGGTCGATCGAACGGCCGTGACTTGGAAACTGGGCGACGAGTTGGATGAACAGTTCTGGACGGCCCGCGATTCAACGGGCAACTATCTGGAGCGAGTCGCGGGTGAAGAGCAACATCACAGTTCATGGTTATTTGGGGATCCGATCACCCATGTTTTGCGGGCCTATGCGGGCGATCCTTGCCGGGTGCGATTGATTCATGCGGGCGTGAAAGAAACCCATCTTTTCCATCTCCATGTTCACCAATGGCGAGCCGTGGCCTCGGATACGGCTCAACCCTCGGTGCATCGTTCTAATCATCAAGGATCGCAACTTCTCGATTCCATTACCATTGGACCGCAAAGCGCTATGACGATCGATCCGCTGTATGGATCGGGGAGTCGCCAACATGCGATGGGCGATATTATTTGGCATTGTCATCTCTATCCCCATTTCCATCATGGAATGTGGGGGCTTTGGCGGAGTTTCGATCGATTAGTGGATGGCAACAGACCTTATCCAGACGGCTCCTATTGCCCGCCGTTGAATCCACTCCCCGGACGCAAACCGATCGCCCCCACAGCACAGCAACCGGGATTCCCCTGGTTTATCGATGGGGTCTTTCCGATGAAATCCCCGCCGCCCCCTGTGGGCGATCGGACGCCCTTGAATGGTCGCCGCATTCTCCTGAAAATGGGACCTGCCAGTCGGCTAGAACAAGCCGCCATGCCAGAACGCTGTCGCACGGGAGAAAGTTCTGGGGCCATCTTTGTGGATCTTGATACCAAGGCAGAACAGTGGAATCAAGCCGCAGGCTTACCCAAACCTCGAATCATTTCCTACGACGCAGAGGTGAAAACATCTGAGATTCAATACAATGTCGATGGCTGGCACGATCCGCTGGGACATCACTATCGATTAATCAAAGTCGAGATTCGAGAATGGTCAGACAGCGAGAATCAATACAAGTCCACCTATTCAGAAACCTTCCCCGAGGACCCGGATCAGAATCCGTCGCCGTTTTACCCTCGTGCCAACCACGGTGACATCGTAGAGTGGCGGCAGCATAACCGTCTAACGTCCTTCCCCGCAGATGCCTTCGATCTCGCACAAGCGCCTGTAGAATGCGGGTTACATGTTCACCTCGTGAAATTCGATCCGCTGTCAGCGGATGGATCGGCGACAGGCTGGAATTATCTCTCAGGGGCCAGTTGTCGTGAAGCGGTTGGAGCCGATCGCAGCGGTGAATTGCGGACCATCAGTCGTCATCGTTGGGTGGTGGATGAAGAATTTGGACCCTGCTTTTTCCACGATCATCTATCCGCTAATTATCGGCAAAAGCATGGTTTGTTTGCGGCATTAATTGCCGAACCCCACGCTTCTCAATGGAGTCGGGTAGACGATCAAAGTTTGGCCGCCTGGAGTGAACCAGAAGCGGTGATTATTCCGCCTGAGAGCAGCGGTTTAACGCCCTTCCGGGAAGCTTGTTTGGCGATCGCCGATTTTGTCACCCTGCTGGATAAAGACGATCGTGCGCTGAATCCGCCCTCCACGCTCTCGGGCGACGATGATCCGGGCGGAATGGCGGTCAACTACCGCAATGCACCCCTCACTTTCCGAGGATCCGACCCGTCGCAATGGTTTAGCTCTAGCGTCCGCAGTCGGCCTAATTTTGCGGGTGTCCCCGGTGATCCCGATACCCCCGTGATCCACACCTATCCGGGTGAACGGCTGCGAATTCGATTAATTCAAGGGTCCCACGAAGAGCAACATGGATTTGCCCTGCATGGGATGCGCTGGCGACGAGACTGGGGCAATGCAAAATCCCCCCTCGTTAATCAACAGACCCTCGGCATTTCCGAAGCCTTTACGCTGGATATTAATCCGGCGGATGCTTCTGCCTACGGAGTCGGGGACCATCTTTGGCACTTCTGCACAGCGGATGACCTGTGGCTGGGGTGTTGGGGATTAGTCCGATCGCTGGTCCCTATTCCAGAAAATTTTGCCCGCTTTTCTCCCTTACCTGATTTAAAACGCTCTCCGGCTGATGCGCTAAAAGCGATGCGTGACGCTCAGCAAATGACCGATCTCCCGCCCCCAGATCCCGCCAACACCCGCACATTTGTGGTCGTTGCTCAGCGCACAGAGCATCTATACAGTGGCACAGCCTTGACCGATCCTTGGGGCCTGATTTACCGGACCGTGAACTATGACCATCAAGCGGAAATAGAAGCCGCGCTCACTCAAGCGATCGCCCAAGATTTCTGGGAGGTTGATGATGAGCTTGTCGAAACGACGGATCAGCCCTTGGTGCTGCGGGTTCGGCGGGGTGAATGGGTCAGAGTGATTTTGATCAACGATCTGTTGGACGTAGATGAGAATGATCCCAATCAAGACTCGGATGGTGCCCTTGAATTCGGCGTTGAACCCTCCCCACCCAGGCTGCCGCTAGAGCATCTCGATGACTTAGCCCGACCCGATCGGCGCACCGTCAGCACCAGGGTTTCCCTCCACGCGAGCCTCCTGCGCTATGACGTCAACCAATGTGACGGCTCCTATGTGGGACGTAATGTTGATAGCACCGTAGCACCTTGGGTCCGATCCAGTGAACATGTTGGCTCACATATGGCGATGGGGGAAATTCCAGGTGCCGTCGTTCATCGACCCGACCATGAGGGCCATCGCAACTGGCGAGAATATTGGTGGTATGCCGATCAAGCGCTAGCGCCCGAGAGTGGTTACGACGGGCCAGGACAAGTCTGTTATCTCTATGACCTGGCTGATATTCGCAATCATCGCCATCATGGCTTGATAGGTGCGCTGATCGTCGAACCGGAAGATGTCACGCCATTTGCCACAGGTTCAACCTCCATCCTGGACTCGATCGGACGAATCTGGAATATGGAAGGCAATGGATGGTCGGGCGTCAATGCCGAAATCTGCGTTAATGGCGATGTGATCGCCTACGAAACGGCTGTTTTTGTCCAGAACGGCTTACGCTTCTTTGTCAATGGTAATCCTGACTTTCCGATGCCCGATGTCAATCCCAAGGATGACCCGGAAGACAGTGGCCAAGCCGGGATTAATTACCGCAGTCATCCCGTGCATCGGGGCGTGGTTGCCAAATCCCCCACCCCCGTGTTTCCGCTACTAGAAGCAATGACCGGGGATAAAATCTGGCTGCGGGTGATTGGTGCAGGGGATAAACCTCGCCAACAGACCATCAGTGTCCATGGTTGTGCTTGGCCAGCCGCAAGCTGGGTATCCCAGAGTGACTGGACAAGTACTGTGACCGGACTCTCGCCCTGTCGTACCGAAACGATGGTGATCACCTTGTTCCATGCAGGTGACTATGCCGTCCGATCGGGTGCCTTCAGATGGGCAGCGGAACAGGGTGTCTGGAGCAGCCTGCGGGCAAAAGACTGGTATTTTTAATACCGTCCCTGAAGATAGGATCATTTATGATTACTCTCAAGACTTAATCTATGAATCGACGATTTCATTTGCCTCTGGTGTTCCTGACGATCGGGATCTGTCTGTGGTCTGTGGTGTTACATTGGACACCACCCGTCTTCAGCCATTCAACCCCGATCGCCCAAGCCCTCTCCCAACCTGACTTTCAACGCCACTTCAAAGCTTTGGGTGTTGAAGGTTCGATCGTGATTGCAAATCTGAAGGGCGATCGGATCTATCAACATAATCCCCAACGCAATCAAACCGCCTTTCTCCCTGCATCGACGTTTAAAATTCTCAATTCATTGATTGCTTTAGAAACGGGAGTTATTTCTGATGAGTTAGCTATTCTAACGTGGGATGGCGTTCAACGATCGGTTCCGGACTGGAATCGGGATTTGAATTTAAAAGAAGCATTCAAACGATCGGCGGTTTGGTTTTATCAAGTGCTAGCCCGTCGTGTGGGACATGAGAAAATGCAAACTTGGGTGACGAAAGCCGCCTACGGGAATCAGACGATTGGGGATAAAAAGGAGATTGATCAGTTTTGGCTAACGGGAAAACTCCGCATTACACCTCAAGAGCAGATTGATTTTCTACAACGCCTTTATACTGAGAAACTTCCCTTCTCTAAACGATCGCTTTCGATCGTCAAAGACATCATGATTGCCGAGAAGACCCCCGAGTATACCCTGCGAGGAAAGACGGGCTGGGTCGGTTTTGGAGAGGCGGCAATGCCACAAATGGGGTGGTATGTCGGGTATGTGGAGCGTGGGAATGAGGTTTACTTTTTTGCGACGACCCTTGATATCCGAAACGATAAGACAGATCCAGCCGCACGAATTGAAGTTACTCGCCGTTGTTTAAAGGATTTGGCATTGTTGTGATGCGATCGGGGTTCTGAACGCATGGAACGGCGATCGGCAAAATCGCGTTGGGTACACTAGCCCACGACGATAATAGGCAGAACGATTTATGGATGAGCAACTGATTGCTGCGATCGAATCCAAGGATTTACAGCGGGTTGAAGAATTGTTGTCTGCTGGAGCAAATCCTAATGCCAGACACAATGGTCAGACGCTTTATCAACTTGTGCCCCATGGTGCAGATGAGATTAAGTGTGCCTTGATTGATGCGGGAGCAGATGACCCAGACCTCTGGAGTTCTCTGGTGTGGGTGATGAGTACCGGACGGATTGAGACGGTTCGGACCTTGATTGCTAAAGGGGCCGATATCAATGTTTCCACCTATTCTGGAACGCCGATTCAAGTGGCGGCGCGGAGAGGACAGGCTGAAATTGCCGAGTTACTGATTGAAGCAGGCTGTGATGTTGATGCGGGAAGTAGTGTGAGTACACCGCTCATCTCAGCGATCGAACAAGGTCATTCCGACATTGCCTTAAAACTCCTGCAAGCGGGTGCAGATCCAAATCGTAAACCCAGCTTTGGGGGTGACAGTCCGATCGCTCTAGCCTCTGCCCAAGGTCATGCAGCGGTGGTTCGAGCGTTGATTACCGCTGGTGCAGATCTGAATGCAAAGCTCGCTAGCATAAGGCTTAAACATCGTGCAACGCAACAAACAGACGATGTAGAGCCAGAAATAGCCGTTGATCCATTTCCGGTAATTCTGACGGCGCGTTGTGGTCATGGGGAGGCATTGGCAACGCTCTTGGAACTGGGAGCCGATGCCCATCAGAAAGATGGGGAAGGATTCTCTGCCTATGACTGGGCGACCCGAAATGACGATCAAGCGGTGCTGGCAGTTCTTCATCAATTTGGGATTACGGAAACGCGCTTTACGGCTGAGGAACTTCTACTGCTTTCTGCACAAAACGGGAATCTCGACATTCTTCAGTCTGCACTCAATCAAGGTGCCGATGTGAATGCACGGGACGATCGCCGAAAAACTCGTGGAAAAACCGCTCTCATGTTGGCTGCGATCGCTGGACATTTGCAGATTGTACAGACGTTATTATCCGTAGGGGCAGATCCTAATCTAACGGACCAAGGTGCGAATGCAGAAATGGTATCAGAGGATTTATTGGAACATGTGGGCTTAGAATCGCTGGTTGATGGCGGATATTGTTTTGGGCGATCGGCGATCATCGCTGCTGCTGCGGTCGGACAAACCGAAATTATTCAAACCCTAATTCAGGCAGGAGCAAACCCGAATGATACCGATGTAATCGGTGCAACTCCCCTCTCGTTAGCATCCGAGAACTCTCACCTCGCCACGGTTCAGGTTTTAGTGAATGCCGGGGCAGCGATTAATCAAACGGCAATCTTGGGCAATACACCTTTCCTGCTTGCCTGTGCAAAAGGTGCGTTTGAGGTTGCTGAGTTTCTGGTTAATCATGGGGCGGATATTACGATCGTCAATCGCGATCGGGAAACGGCTTTAATGAAGGCCGCAACACTTGGAAATTTACCGTTAGTTCGTCTTTGCATTGGACAAGGCGAAACGGTCAATACCATTTCGTCTGAAGGCCAGACTGCGCTGACCCAAGCGGCTGGGGCAAGTCACCATGTTCAATTTGATGAAAACGATCCGAATTCTGGTCGTAGCGGAAGCTTGGAATATCGGGATGATGGCTGTTGGGAATATTGCCCACTGCCTGAAGATCAAATTATTGAAGTTGTTCAATTCCTCTTGCAATTTGGCGCAGATCCAAACCTTCTGGGTTGGGAAACGACATCCTTAGCTAAAGCAGTTGAAAATAATCACCTCCGATTAGTTCAAATCCTGTTGTCGGCGGGTGCGCGCTTGGATATCCGCGATCGTAGTGGGGATACGGCTGTATCCAGGGCACAACTCTATCGAAGGCAAGAGATTTTATCTCTTTTCCGTGACCACGTGGGGACGGATCTCAGTGAATTTGAAGCTCGTGATAATGAGGATACCGATCGGGATGAAGACGATCGGTGGGGGGAAGAATTACCTGAGCCAGATTTTTCAGAATTCGCCCAAGATCCGAACTACCAACAGGCAATCCAGCAACTTGCCGAACGCTGTGGCAGTCAACCGATCGTCCATGATGACCGTCCTGGCTGGGTTTCTCTCCACGTCGATACGAAACGTCGTAAAGATCTTGATATCGATGACCTACAACGGGAATTTCTAGAACAAGGCTATTTTGTGTATCTCCCAGGCTCTTACTATGGTGATGGTCCAGAGAGAGTTTGTATCCTGCCGACCACTGATAAATATGATGCCATTGCCTTACATCAGACCAATGGTTGTAATTATGGCGTCGGTCCTGGGTATGTCACCCAATGGCTGAAGGATCTTGAGGAAACGCAACCATTTGTATTGACCTGTATTGCCCACGATACCCTGTCAGGGAGGTTTCTGACCCCGATCGAAGATCCCGAAGGATTGGCAGAATCGATGTATGAATTCTGTCCTGATTTGGTCGATCAAGGCGTTGGGTCGGTTGAACGGTTAGTCGAAAATCTGACGGCTGGAGATAGGCTATATTTCTGGTGGGATTAGAAGTTGAAGGGCGATCGCCCTTCAGATTTTCCTGGAGGTGCGATCGGCTTATGCCAAGCCTGTACTCGTAAAAAACTGATCTGCCGTCACGATCGGACAAGAAAATTGATCTGCAAGACAGAGTAAATCTCGATCGCCCGTTACGAGATAATCTGCTTGTCCCACCAAGGCCAATCCCAAAAAAGGGACATCAAACGGGTCTCGACATTCGGGAACATCTGGCAACACCTCTGGCATAACCACCGTTTCACAAAACGGCAAATAATCCGCCAACAAATCTGCTTGTTCAGCATCGCTCAATCGAAACTTTGGATAAGCCAACACTCGAATGAGTTCCGTAATGGTCGTATTGGATGCCAATGGAATAATGCGATCGTCTTGCCAAGCCACCCGAAATCTCGCTGTCGCACCACCAAAGACCAACGCCGACAGCACTAAATTTGTATCCAGCACAATCCGTAATCGGTCCGTCATGACTCGCGTGCCCAAGCTACAGCATTCGCGAGATCCTGTTCAGTGAGATCCAATGCTGCTAGTTTTGCCCGGACCGCATCCGCCCGTTGAATGTTCACGGGAGTCAAAATAATTTGCCCATCTTCAACTTTGACATCGAAGTATTCTGCATCGCCGATCGATCGAGTAATACTCTTTGGAAGCGTAAGCTGATTCAGCGCTGTTAATTTTGCGATCATGGTCTTACCCACCTCACACGACAAAACGTAAGGATTCCTGACCTCATTATAGATGCGATCGACTTACTCCTGACGAAGCACCTGCATGAGCCATTGGCTAACTTCCATATCATCTTTCGTTTGGTTACGACGGAGTGCCTCTTCAATAATGGTCATCTCTAATCCCGGCAATACCTGCGAAACCTGAATTTGCCGACTCCCAAAGTCCGACATCTCAAATGCCAAAATCGTCATTCCCAACACATCTACAATCCAATATTCTCGAACATTCAACCGCTCATACAGCAATCGTTTGCGGCCTAGATCATCATTGAGACTTGTAGAGGCCACTTCGATTATTAATGTGGGAACGCCATAGAGATCCACATCTCCTATCGCCGTCGTCTTCGGGGGCATTGGATTTGGAATATCATCGCCAATATAAAATGCCATGTCAGGCTGACACTCATATTCACCCTGCCTGCAAAAACTTCCATTGGTGAAGCCTTTGAGTCGAAGGTGGTTGACGATTCCGTAGAGATTGACGACTTGAGCAATGAGTGAATGATCTTGACCGTGCCCTGACCCGATCGGTAGCGCTTCAATTCTCATGAAACCTGAATCGTAATAGCAGCGAGTCTTTTCAAGTTCTGAATGTTCAGAGACGAGTAGAAACTCTTCCCAGGTCGCCTTGACCCAGGTGTCGGTTACGACTGTCGATCGATCGGTCAGCATCGTCACCATATGCAGCTCACTCTCATAGATCCTGTCTTCAGTTTAGTATAATCAACATCTAATCTGCAAAAATTCCATTATGTCTACACTGTCCCAAATCGCGATCTTCCCTATCAAATCCCTCGATCGAAAGCTTCTCACCGCTTCAGAACTGCTTGAAAGTGGTGCATTGAAGGGCGATCGGGAGTTTGCTATTTTTGATGAAAACGATCGGGTGGTGAACGGAAAGCGGACGGCAAAGATTCATCAAATTCGATCGCATTATGACTTGCAAAACCGATTGGTTACGTTATCAGTGATGCAATTGCTGAACCAATCGTCGAATCAAATGCGGTCGCTAACGTTGCATTTGGATGGCGATCGGCTAAAAATCAATGATTGGTTGAGTGAGTTCTTTGGGTTTGCAGTGCATTTAAAACAGGATTTGGAAATGGGGTTTCCTGATGACCCCGCCTCGCCCGGACCCACGGTCATTTCAACCCAAACCTTACAGACGATCGCCTCTTGGTATGACGGCATGACGCTAGAAGAATGTCGATCGCGATTTCGCACCAATTTAGAACTCGATGCGCCGATCGCCTTTTGGGAAGATCAATTGTTTGGAAAAGCAGATGAGGTCAGGGAATTCACGATCGGCAACGTTGGATTTCAAGCGGTCAATCCTTGCCAACGCTGCATTGTTCCCACCAGAAATAGCATTTCCGGCGATGTCACCAATGCATTCCAAAAAACGTTTCTCAAAATGCGACTACAAACATTACCCGATGGCGTCGAACGATCGCGCTTCAATCACTTCTACCGTTTGGCTGTGAATACTAGAATCATTCCAAATCAAACAGAAAGACGAATTGGTTTGGGGGATATCTGTGGTGCGATCGGCTGAATTAATCGGGTAATTACCCTAGTCCCGATCCCCCTAAATCCCCCTTAAAAAGGGGGACTTTGATTCAATTCCAGTATTCCAATAAAGGGAGACTTTGATTAAATTCCGGTTCCCCCTTTTTAAGGGGGCTAGGGGGATCGAACACTGAACGATCAACGAAAGGGCCTCTAATCCTCCTCCGACTCCCCACCCACAACCACATCGCGAATCCGCAAGCTCGGGCCACCGCAACCCACCGCCAGACCGCTCTGACCGCCCTTACCGCATCCACCGGACTCATCCCAAAAGAAATCATCCCCAATGCCTTCAATATCCGCCAACGTCTGAAACGCATTGCCCGAAAGCGTCACATCCCGCACCGCCTCCGCCAACTCCCCATTGCGAATCATCCAAGCCTCCCCCGCCGTAAACGTAAACATCTCCCCATTCGTCATCCCACCCAACCAATTCTTCGCATATACCCCTTCCTTAATCCCACTAAACAAATCTGGAACAGGCGTGCTGCCCCGATCGATCCAAGTATTCGTCATTCGGACGATCGGCGAATAGTGATAATTCAAACAGCGGGCATTTCCAGTTGGCAACTCACCCAATTTCCCCGCCGTCTCACGAGAATGCAATCGACCCACCAACACCCCATTTTCAATCAATTGCGTATTTGTTGCCGGAACGCCCTCATCATCATAGAAATAACTGCCGCGATGCCCTTCTAACTTCGCCCCATCAAAAATCTGCAAATTCTCCGGCCCAAACCGCCGCCCCAAACTCATGGTTTCCAACAAATCCGGATTCTCATAGGCCATATCCGCCTCCGACAAATGCCCAAACGCCTCATGGACAAATAACCCCGTCAACACCGGGTCAATCACCACCGTATAGGTTCCGCCCTGCACCGTCGGCAATAGCAACGCATTCACCGCCCGCTGCGCCGCACTCGTCACCTGCTGCTCCAACGATCGCAAATCATCAAACCCGCGCCGGGATCCAATGGTTTCTCGTCCCGTCTGTACCTGATCTCCTGCCCGTGCCGTCGCCGAAAAGCGCATTTCCAGATCGGACCAAGTCTGATCAATCATCGTCCCCTCAGACGTGACCAAAACCGATCGCTGCGTAATATCCCCGTAGCGCACGGATAATGTTGTGATTCGACTGTCTACCGTTCGCAGAACTTCGCCATAATGTTCACAAAGCATCTTCTTTTCTGCTAGCGAAACATGACGTGGATCCCGACTATCCATCGGCATTTTACAGATCTCTTCAACGATCGGAATCTCCGCCATCGTCGTCTCTTCCGTCCCCACAATGCGCGCCGCCGAAATCGCCTCTTCTACCCGCGCCGCCAAATCTTCTAAACGGTTAAAACTCGAAAAGCCCCAGCCACCCTTATGGCAAGCCCGTACATGACCGCCGATCGCCATGCCCTCACTCAGGGTCTCAATTCGCAGCCCTCGCAACAGCACATCCGATCCCTCAGATGCCTCTAAGCGAATCGCCAAATAGTCCACCTGATTCTTATAGCGTCGAATCAAATCCAGGGCACGATCGCGAGCAGCATCTAAGATCATTGTCATAGCGGGGACCCAGGCGTAAAGATTATCAGAGCAACTGGATTATTTCTATCAAGTTACTCCCTTCAAGCTTAGAACAAATTCCCCAAGCCCCACCGCCGATCGCCAAATCTCTTACGCCAAATCCTTCGAGTTCCGCAGCCGGATCAACTGCCGCCGCATCTCAGGGGATGCTTCTACCTCGTCCACCGACTCCGCCGTCACACTGACCTGAAGTGGCTCCATATACTCATCCCCGCCATACCCAAACGCTTCTAAGAGCATTTCTAACAGCTCCTCACGATCGGTGGGCAGTTGTCCTTCTTCAATCATCCGAAACTTCAGATGAACTTCGCACTCATAGACGCCGACACTTTGACGCTGTGGATTGTTCGAACGTAGGGGCTGGATCGGTTGAGATTGCATCATCATGTCATTCCAACTGGATTCGCTACTGGACTGAATACTGAATTGTCTATATGGAATCTGTCTGCACAAGGGCCTTGAAAGCAAGGACTTCACAATTACCTTCTCTTCCTCTAGGCATAATCCGAAAGAAATAGAAAATAGCTGGATCAGTTAGCGCTTTCTCCATCACTTATAGAAGGGGAACTCCCCCAGGAATACCGTAATAACACTCATCTTCCAGCAGTCAACGCCCATAAAGAAATGGTCAATAAAATCTAAAAACAAAATAAATTATGCGTTCTTTATGAAATTAGTCGAGAATACTGAGTAATGTTTAATTCAGTGTATTTACGATCGAATCACTCCTATTTACCCTTGGCAGCTCTAGATTTCATCAGAAAGATCTAAAAAATAGAACCATTCAAGAGTATTAATTTTTACTCTCTTAATCCTGGTATGTGGATATGAGATCAAGATTTTCTGAAATCTACCTCATAAGATAGATGTAAAGCCGAGGAAAACTAAAGCTGTACAAGAGAGTCGGTTTCATCTCATCCTGCAAAAACCGAATATACGGGTATCTATTGCCACTCTCTCTACTCAAATACTCTATTTTCTCAACAAAAATCGATCGCCTTATTGAAACGCTCATTCAGGTCCAAAAAACAGAACTGCTGAGTTTTCATCTATTGCGATCGAGGTATAAAGTATTCTCAATTGTACGGAGAGGTGTTCTCAATGTAACCTTATACGTACTTTTACGTAGAATATAAAGCTGATTTTGGACTGGGCTGCAGATTTTTGTGAACAATTTGTGAGTAATGTGTGGAAGGGGATGCGAGGGATGAGCGGCACCTTGCATCCCCTTCCACATCATGTTAAATCGCGATCGGTTCCTTGCCTGCCACCACAGGCGCGATCGAATTGAGTTCCAGTTCGGGATGATCGCCCATGAGCTGTTGACAATTCCACTCATTCTTAAAGAGCAGCACGGGACGCTCCCAGCTATCTTTGACCACGAGCGTATTGAACATCCGTCCCACTGCGTTCAACGCATCCCAGCCCCCATCGACCCAGCGGGCAACGGTATAGGGGAGCCAATCCAGTTGAGTTTCGACGCCGTACTCACCCTGCAATCGGAACTGCACGACTTCCATCTGCAACTGTCCCACCGCTGCCAAAATTGGATCCCGTTTCGATTCGTCGCTGGAGTACATGATCTGCACCGCGCCTTCCTCTCGAAGCTCAGAAACTGCCTTGCGGAACTGCTTGAATTTTGAGGGATTGGGATTTCGCAGGTAGGCGAAGAGTTCCGGTGAAAAACAAGGAATGCCTTCGTATTCCAGTTTTTTGCCCATATATATCGTGTCGCCAATGGCAAATACGCCGGGATTATTTAACCCAATAATGTCGCCAGGATAGGCTTCTTCGATCACCTCACGATCTTGAGCAAACAGTTTCTGAGGCCGCGAGAGACGCACGACTTTTCCCGATCGAGCATGATTTACCGACATGTCTTTTTCAAACTTGCCAGAACAGACCCGCACAAAGGCAATCCGATCGCGATGCCTTGGATCCATATTGGCCTGAAGCTTAAACACAAATCCCGAAAACTCAGGATAGGTGGGTTCGATCATGCCTTCAGTGCTCTCATGGGATCCCGGTTTTAACGCATAGTCGAGGAACGACTCCAGAAATAGCTCCACCCCAAAGTTCGTCATCGCACTGCCAAAAAACACCGGAGTCATCAGTCCTTCTTGAATCGCTTCGACATCCAGTTCGCAGCCCAATTCATCCAATAGCTCCAATTCCTCTTGGAACTGAGCATAGAGATCCGGCTCAATAAAAGACTCCAGCCTTGGATCATCCAACTCCACCACATTGTCCTTCGCCACCTTCCGCCCGCCAATGGACTTCTCGAACAGATGCACCTGCCGCTTCCGACGATCGAATACTCCCCGAAACCGATCGCCACTGCCGATCGGCCAATTAATGGGATAGGTCATCATTTGAAACTCTTTTTCGATCTCATCGAGGAGTTCCAAGGGACCGCGACCGGGTCGGTCCATCTTGTTAATGAAGGTAAAAATCGGCAAATCCCGCATCCGACAGACTTCAAATAATTTCCGAGTCTGTGGCTCTAGGCCCTTGGCCGCATCAATCAACATCACCGCATTATCAGCAGCGGCAAGGGTGCGGTAGGTATCTTCACTAAAGTCTTGGTGTCCGGGGGTATCCAGCAGATTAATTGAACAGTTCTGATAGTCAAACTGCAACACCGTTGAAGTAATCGAAATGCCCCGCTGCTTTTCCATCTCCATCCAGTCTGACGTCGCATGGCGCTGCTCCTTCCGAGCCTTCACCGCTCCAGCCTCATGAATCGCACCTCCGTACAGCAACAGCTTTTCTGTCAGCGTGGTCTTCCCCGCATCCGGGTGGGAAATGATGGCGAAGTTGCGGCGACGATCGATCGCTAGTTTGAGTTCAGCTAATAGTTCTGTAGACATGGGGTGAAGGCGAGGGGACTCTAGAGGATCTTGGAAAATTTTTGTCGCAGGGCAATCATTCTACCGCTTCCCTTCCCCGGAATCTACGGAGAGATCTTAGGTCGGTTCATCTTCCCTTGATGTGCAGAGAGAAATTTCACGGACTCTTCTCAAAAAAATCGGATAATCCATCCGGATTCATCTGTTAATAGAGAGAGGATTAAAGTAGTTCTTTGGATACATTTTTTAAATGAAAAATATGGGCATTTTCTATTTTGTAGCTATCTCAGGTTAGAGGCTGTTCCATCATCCAATTTAAAATCCCCCACTGTGCGAGTTTCCTGAATTTCTATGAACAATATCCTGGATTCTGATCTGTTTTCCGTTGCTAGCACTAGTAGCTCTACCTTATCGACCACCAAAATTGATCTGCTTTGGCGTAATCAACAACCTAGCAGTAGCGGTTTTGGTGAGAATTATTTATGGACAATGCAGGATACGGTCCAGATCAACTCGACTAAGCTGATGTCAATTCCTGATACCCGCTGGCAAGTTGTTGGGACGGCAGATGCGAATCGAGATGGTGTGGGAGATATTCTTTGGCGAAATAATGTAAGTGGTGTCAACGTCTGGTGGTACATGGATACCCAAGGAAAAATTGTTCAATCTAATATTATCCAACAGGTAGAGGATGTTAATTGGACGATCGTTGGAGTTGCTGATCAGGACAGAGATGGTCAAGTGGATATCCTATGGCGTAATCTTGCAACTGGTCAGAATCTATGGTGGATGATGCAGGGGGCGACGGTTAAGGAGTCTAAATCTATTACTCCTTTGGTTCTGGCCAATAATGAGTGGGAAATCAAGGGGGTAGGGGATTTCAATCAAGATGGCCAAATTGATATTTTTTGGAGCAATCGAGCCAGTAGACAGATGGTCTGGTGGGTGATGGATGGGACGAATAATATCAGTCGTTTTCTGATCGAGGCCGATGCGAGTGGGGCGATCGCCGTTGGAACGGCGGATTTCAATAACGATAAAGCGCCTGATATTGTTTTGCGCAACCGCCAAACCGGAGCCAATACCCTTCTGATTATGGATGGCGGGACGGTCCTCGATCGCTACAGCTTCGACGCTGTGGATTCAAATTGGGACATTGTGGGCCTAGTTCCTCGCGTTGAAGCGCCCCGGACGGCCTCGATCGCACCCTTAGCGGATCCAGCGAAACTCTCTCTCGTGGCTCCCAATACCTCAGCTCGTTTCTTTAAGCGAGATCAAGTCTCAACTCAAGACCCCGATCGCTTCTATGCCTTCAGTGTGAGTGAATCGGGCCTGTTTACCGCGAACTTGACTGGACTGACGGCGGATAGTGATGTGCGGCTGATTCAAGACAGTAATGGCAATGGTCTGTTTGATACGGGAGAATCTGTCCTGGCTTGGCAATGGGAGCGGGGAACAACGCGGGAATCGTTGCGACGTTTTATGGGTGCGGGCAATTACCTCATTCAAGTGAGCCGCTATCCTCAGTTGAATGCGCCCTCAACGATGCAGTACAGTCTGTCGAGCAATTTTATCGCGATGGCAACGGATCCAGATAAGTTCAATTTGGTCTTAGATTTTGGGGCTGGGACGGAGGGACTCAATCAGTCTGCGAAGGAGGCGATCGTCTCAGCGGGCAGGTTCTGGGAGTCGGTGATCACTGAGCGCAGCGCCATTACTCAATTCAAAGATCTAACCATTAAAATTCTGGGGGCACAGGATGCCGTAACCACCCTAGCCACCGGAGCGCCCTTGGTCAGTACCCGCAATGACAGTCTGTTTTTGGTGGGGGGTGAAGTCAATCTGAATACGCTGCGCTTTGATATTTTCAATAGCGATCCGAATTATTTACGCTCCGTCATGATTCATGAAATGGCGCACACCCTGGGCTTTGGCACAATTTGGGAACCGATTACATTCCCGACCTTAGGCCGAGCGATCGGCCGATCGCTCGTCAACCGCTCCAGCCAAACCTACAACGGCAATACCTATGCAGGCTATGCCTATGGGGATTTGTTGGGACAGTTTGGGACTGGGTTGGCGGTGCCGATCGATGAAGTCTTTGCCCATTGGCGGGAGTCGGTCTTTGATGCGGAACTGATGACCACCTTTGCCGAACTCCGTGGGGAAGCGATGCCTGTGAGTGTGATGACGCTTTCATCCCTCAGAGATCTGGGCTGGCGGGTCAACTATGGCGCTGCTCAAGCCTACAGCCTACCCCGAGCCGCCTAGGTTTTTGTTTAACCCGGTTGCTAACCGATTTCTAACAAACAGGCTCCCAACAAAATTGCCCTACAGGAGAGTCTTAATCTCTTGCAGGGCACAGAACAGTTGAACGTATATTTAGTATGCCATCACGGTTTAATGTATTGGGGTCTTGGAGAGGACAGTTTGCCGATCGGCTTCCCATTAAATTGTTGAATCCGGTTTTGTAGCTTATTTGTGTCCAAATCCTATGCCGATCGTTGGACTGGTCCATCCCCGTACCCAAACCGATCATTCGTCCGATCATAATAGATGCCAACGACGAGATTACCCGTGAAGTCCTAATCACACTTCTCTCATTTGAATCGGTTCACACCACTAGTCTGGATTCTCGATCCGTCGTACCCATACCTACACCTCATGCACTCAAGCCGCCAAAGAGCGGCTTTTTTGTGGAAAAATTTAGAATTCTGTGATCCGGTTGCAACTGTTCGGCTACACTACAGGTCTTATATAAAAATCACTTACCCTCTACGAGTAGCGTTGCGGCCATGAATTTGCTCTCCTTGACCTATGCTCTTTTTCTCCTAGGAACCCTGGGCATCTATTGGTCAGTGTCTGGGACTCATTTGAAGATGTGGGTCTTGGTAGTGGCGAGCTTGTTGTTCTATGCGTCGCTTCAGCCGCAGTATATTCCGTTGCTGTTGGTGTTGACTTGGATTACCTTTCAGTTGGGTCGGGCGATCGGTGCGCCGCCGGATTGGCGAATTGAGGATTGGCAGTTTGCGCAGCAGGACTGGAATCGTCGTCGGCTGCGACTGTTGATGTTGGGGATTTTTATTCAGCTTTTTTTACTGTTTAGTTTCAAGTCGATCGCGCTCTTAGCTCTGTCTGGATTAGCAGCCCTCTTCAAGCTCAATCTAGCCCCCACTGAAGCCGCCTTAAAAACCGTGAGTGCCTTGACTCCCGTTGGATTGAGCTTTTTTACCTTTGAATGTATTGCCTACTTGGTGGATGTCTATCGAGGTGCGCCTGCATCTCGCAGTTTTCCGCGTTTTGCGAGTTATAAGCTCTTTTTCCCAAAAACAATCTCGGGACCCATCACTCGCTATCCTCAGTTCATCACCCAACTGCAAAGCGCCACCTTTCCTCGGGCGGAACAGTTCACGGAAGGGCTTTGGTTGATCGCCTGTGGGGCCGTGAAAAAAGGCATTTTTGCCGATCATCTGGGGACCTTCACCGAACTCACCTTTACCAATATTCCACGGGTGGGAAGCGGCGATCTGTGGCTGGCGCTGATTGCCTATGGATTTCAGATTTACCTGGACTTTAGTGGCTACGTTGATGTGGCGCGGGGCAGTGCCATGCTGTTGGGCATTCATTTACCTCAAAACTTTGATTTCCCCTATTTCAGTACCAATATTGCTGATTTTTGGCGACGGTGGCATATGACCCTGGGGGATTGGCTGCGGAATTATCTCTATTTCCCGTTGGGCGGATCCCGTCGTGGCCTAGTCCGGACCTGTGTGAATTTAATGATTGTTATGCTGGTCTGTGGGGTGTGGCATGGGGCGACTTGGGGCTTTGTGCTGTGGGGTGCGATCCATGGGGTGGGCTTAGTGGTCCATCGCTTAGTGGCGGATTGGAGCGATCGGTCCAACTTCCTCACCGCCTTCTGGTCTAGCTTGCCGGGAATCCTGGTGGCTTGGCTCTGTACGCAATTGCTGGTGATGTTGAGCTGGATTCCGTTTCGGGTGCCGCAGTTGAAAGACGTGGGCCTATTGTTCCAAAGTCTCTGGGGCAAGACAGCGGATCCGCAATTCATTAGTAAAGTCTACGGTGAAACCTTGAAGCTGACCCCGCAGCAGTTTTCGATCGGTCTGCTGCTGCTATTTGGGTTGATGGCGATCGCTTACCTCTTCCACCGAGGCTTAAAGGTGCAGATCAATTGGTACCTCAAACTGCTCTTGGTGCCAATTTGTCTCTACGGCGTGTATCTATTGGCCCCTCAAGGTGTAACTCGGTACATCTATTTTGACTTCTAAAGACTTAAAATAAAGGACTAGACATTACCCCTGAGGAATTCCATGAGTCATGCTGTTGAGCCTGTGACGCTATCGCCTGCTTCTGAAGTATCACTCACTGATTTGCTCGCTCCCCATGTCACTCGTGTGCGGGCTTGGGGAACGGTGACGACTCTGGATGAAAGCGATCGCTACCGCATTAATCGCATCGAAATTCGTCCTGGCGAATCCATGTGTATGCAGATGCATCACCATCGCAGTGAGCATTGGGTAATTGTCTCGGGGACGGCGACCGTGACTTGTGGCGAGAAAAATATCCAATTGATTCCTAAGCAATCCACCTATGTCCCGATGCATACGCCCCACCAAGTGAAAAATGAAGGTGTGATCCCGCTGGTGATGATTGAGGTGCAAAATGGTGAATATTTAGGTGAGGACGACATTATTCGTCTCTAAATTCGCCGCTATGTCCTGACGTCTTTTTTAAAACCATGAACTTGCCTTCCTTTTACGATCGATCGCTGGTAGGCCAACTTCGGTCTGTCCCCTATGCTCAGCGATCGATCGACGCACGCACCTGGGCCGCTGCTGAACAAATTGCTCCCGCTGGCCAAGATACAAAACGGATTGCCGTGCTGGCGATCGACGTGCAAAACACCTTCTGTCTGCCAGAGGGGGAGTTGTTTGTGGGTGGCGCTTCAGGCCAGGGAGCGGTGGACGATACGGCGCGTCTTTGTGAATTTATCTATCGAAACTTAGGGCAGATCACGACGATTATTCCGACGATGGACACCCATCGGGCCATGCAAATCTTTCATCCGATTTTTTGGGTGGATGCCCAGGGAAATCATCCCACTCCCGTCGCGACGCAGATTACGCTGGCCGATGTGGAAGCTGGAATCTGGCGGGTGAATCCTGGGATCGCTGCGAGTCTAGGGCCGATCGACTCCCTTCAAGCCCATGGATTGCACTACGCCCGTCAACTGACTCAAGCCGGAAAATATCCGCTGACCATTTGGCCCTATCACTCCATGCTGGGCGGTGTGGGTCATGCCTTAGTTCCGGCCTTTGAAGAGGCTTGTTTTTTCCACAATATTGCGCGATCGCAACAAACTCAGTTCGAACTGAAGGGCGAAAACCCCCTGACTGAGAACTACTCAGTCCTGCAGCCGGAAGTCCTGACGGGATCCACAGGTAGTCCGATCGCGACGAAAAACGATCGGCTGATTCAAGATCTGCTGACCTACGATGCTGTGTACATTGCGGGACAAGCCAAAAGTCATTGCGTTGCTTGGACCATTGACGATCTGCTCCAAGAAATTCAACGCCGCGATCCCCAGCTTGCAGACAAAATCTATCTGCTGGATGACTGCGCTTCTCCCGTGGTTGTCCCTGGTGTCGTTGATTTTAGCGAAGCCGCTGAATCAGCCTACGATCGGTTCGCCCAAGCCGGAATGCATCGAGTCTCTTCGCTGGAAGATATCAGAATCTTGTAACGGAATATTTCTGGATGTGGTGAATTGTATTGCCCATTTAAGGTGAATACATTACCGTGTCATTAGGAGCAACGCCTACCCTAATTTATAGGGAATTTTTGATGCGTATCCTGTGGGCATGTCTATCCCCTCCCCCGAAAAAACCTCACTTCAGCTTCTCCTATTTGTCGATCGTCGCCCTGGAACTCGTGAGCAAATTCGACAGGTTCGTGCGCTCTTACGAGATTTGCAGCAAAGTACGACGTTTGATCTGAAGGTGATCGATGTCATTGAATATCCCTATCTAGCCGAACGATTTCGCATTGTCGCCACGCCCTCGCTGGTCAAAATTTCGCCGGAACCGAAGCAAACTCTGGCGGGCATTAATCTCATCAGTCAACTGCAACTCTGGTGGTCTCGTTGGGAAAGCAGCACAGGTAATACGGATCCCTCCGGCCCGTTTTCCCAGGCAGAACAGTCGGATTTTGTTACGGGGACTGAGGCTGGGGAGGGCTTCTTGGGGGATGTGAGTCTGGAGGATGGCGATAATTTGGCTCAGTATGCTGAGTTTGTGCGCCTGTCCGATGAAGTCTTTCAACTGCGCCAGGACCGCGAAGAACTCTCAGCCCAGTTGCGCTTCCGGGATCAAATCATTGCGATGCTGGCCCACGATATTCGCAATCCCCTCACCGCTGCCTCGATCGCCGTCGAAACCCTCGAAATCGCCAATCGTCCGATCGTTGATGAAAATTCTCCCTACGTCAGTCCTGCCTTGCGTGCCAAATTGATCGCCCAAGCCCGATCGCAACTACGCAATATGAATGTGATGATCACGGATATCTTGGAGGCCACCCGAGGCAGTCAATCGGGCTTAACCATTCGGCCCGTCCCGATCGAACTTGCGACCATTTGCCAAGAGGTGATACAAGACCTCACGACTAAAATGGCTGAAAAACAACAGCAGCTCACCACAGATATTCCTAGCGATCTGCCCCAAGTGTACGGAGATGCGGAACGACTGAAGCAAGTGGTCTCTAATTTGCTGGACAACGCCATTAAATATAGTCCCGCTCAAGGCACGATCGTCCTGTCCATCCTCCACCGCACTGCCCAAAAAGTTCAGGTCAGCATCTGCGACAATGGACCCGGCATTCCCGAAGAAAATAGCACCCATATTTTTGAAGAGCATTACAGGCTAAAACGGGATGAAGCGGAGCAGGGATATGGCATTGGCCTTTCGCTCTGCCAACGAATTGTGCGTGCCCACTATGGTCAGATCTGGGTCGATTCCGTGCCTGAGCAGGGATGCTGCTTTCATTTCACGCTTCCGGTCTATCGGATGTGAGGATGGTTTGGCGATTTGATTTCGGTCCTTTGCTTGAGGCCCGATCGTCAAACAAGATAAGCTAAGGTCGTTCTCTTCCTTGGAATCCACCCGTGAAACTGGCTTTTATCATTGATCCCATCGATCGCCTCGACCCCACCCACGACACTAGCGTTGCCTTGATGGAAGCCGCGCAAATTCTGGGCCATGAGGTGTGGATCACCCAGGCGAACTCGTTGACGGTGATTGCCAGTCAGACTTGGGCGACGGTGATGCCTGTGCAGTTGACGCCCGTGACCTTGGGGGACGATCGCTGGGTGGCGGTTGAAACTTGGTTTGAACTCGGTAAAGCAGAATTTTTATTGTTGGAAACCTTTGATGTGGTGTGGATGCGAACGGATCCGCCTGTGAATACGGCCTATCTCTACGCCACCTATTTACTCGACTACGTCAATCCTGCCAAAACCCGTGTCGTCAACTCGCCAAGCGGCATTCGAGCGGCCAATGAGAAAATGTATGCGCTGCAATTTCTCCGATCGACGCCCACCACGATCGTGACTCAAAACAAGCAGGTGATTCGAGACTTCCTCGCCCGTGAGGGAAAAGTCGTGATGAAACCTTTAGGGGGCAAAGCGGGAGAAGGCATTTTGTTCTTAGAAGAAGGCGATCGAAACTTTAATTCGCTGATCGAAATCAGCACCGTTCAAGGCACCTTACCCGTCATGGTCCAGACCTACCTCCCCGATGCAAAACTGGGTGACAAGCGGGTGGTCCTGCTGAACGGAGAGCCGATCGGCGCGGTCAATCGGGTCCCGACGGGCGATGATTTCCGAGGGAACATGGCCGTGGGGGGACGGGCGGACCGGGTTGATATTACCGATCGCGATCGGGAAATTGCCGCAGAATTGGCTCCAAAACTGCGGCAAGATGGCCTGATTTTTGTGGGGATCGACATTATTGGCGGACGGCTGACCGAGGTGAATGTCACCAGTCCGACGGGCCTGCGCGAGATCGATCGGTTGAGTGGTCTCAACACGGGTGCGCAGGTGATGCAGTGGCTTGAGCCAGGATAATTGGTGTTCTAAGATACTAATTTAAGGTGATTTTTATGTCTCTGGATAGAGCAATCACCTGGTATATCATCGTAAATTTAAGCAGTCGAGCATCAACATAGAGTTGACACAATGGATTGATGGAGGCGTCTGAGGACGACTTTTGATGTCCTGTCAGCTTTCGTATGGGCTTGAATGCTTTGTCTTGGGTTGCTAAAACCGTGAAGGATAAGTTCCTACAGTCACTCAGATCGTTGACCCGATCGAATCTTAAGTTCCTGTTTAAAGCACTGATCTATAGAATTCAACGGCTCATTCCGTTCAAAGCCCTGGGATTTAACTTGAGTGTCCTAGGGAGTACGATCGTTGTGACGACGTTAGTTCTGATAGTCCGATCGCTGTCGGGCTTGCAGGGAGCAGAGCTAAGCGTCATGGATCAGTTTTTCCGATGGCGTGCGTCCGAAGCGGTGGATGAGCGCATTGTGATCATCGGGATTGATGAAAATGACGTTCGCCAAAACGATGGTTGGTCCATGTCGGATCAGCGTTTAGTCGAAGTGTTAAGCCGAATTCAAGCGGCTAAGCCCAGATTGATTGGCTTAGATCTCTATCGGGATCTGGCCGTACCACCGGGGACCGATCGGCTCTCCTCATTCCTTCAGACCAATACCAATGTCATCGGCATTGAGCAGCTCTCAGACCAAACAGGCAGCTTTGTTGCGCCGCCACAGGTGCTCACTCAATCGCAACGGGTGGGGTTTAATAATATTATTCTGGATCCGGATCAGCGGGTGCGACGAGCGTTTCTCTACTGGAAAACGGATAAAGGGGCTTTTATTCGAGAAAGCTTTTCCCTGAAATTGGCAAAGTCCTACTTGGCTCAAGAAAAAATCTTTGGCAAGCCCGCTTCTCGCAATGCCACGGATCTGCAGTTGGGGCTGGGGGTGTTTCGACAGTTTCAGCGGGATGATGGGCCTTACGTGGGGGCGGACGCGGGAGCTTATCAGGTGTTGGTTAATTTTCGCGGTGGGACGACGGCCTTTCGGCGGGTGACGCTGCAGGAGTTGATGACGGGGGAGGTGCCGGGAGCATTACTGCGCGATCGAATCGTACTACTCGGCACGACGGCGACCAGTTCCCAGGATTTTGCGGCGACACCCTATACCCATCAGTGGATGGGATCGGCTCCCCTCATGAGCGGGGTTGAGCTACAAGCCCAATTCACCAGTCAAATTCTCGGAGCGGCGATGGAGGGACGTCCGTTATTGAGAGTCTGGTCTGAGCTTTGGGAAATTCTGTGGATTGCCTTGTGGAGTGGGTTGGGCGTTTATCTTTGTG
>JAAFJU010000330.1 GCA_013298165.1 Synechococcales cyanobacterium bin31.maxbin.ball.101
GGGGCCGGGAGAAGATTGCTGAAGATGTTCATAGGTCGCGAAGTAAAGACATGGACCTGAATACAGCCCTCTTCTAAACTTAACTCGAATTGGAGGAAGTTGGCGCTAGAAAAAAGATCTCAAAATAGATGGACGGTTTGCACTTTCTACGCTACATTTAGCAATTGTGAGTTTTTGGTTGTCCCTCTCTATGAAAGCGCAGGAAATCATCCGCTCAATTGAAGCGGAACAAATGAAGAGTGATCTTCCCGTTGTTCATGTGGGCGACACCGTGCGCGTCGGCGTGAAGATTCGAGAAGGCGAAAAAGAACGGACTCAGCCCTATGAAGGCGTCGTCATTGCAAAGCGCAGCAGCGGAATTACTCAGAACATCACTGTTCGTCGAGTCTTCCAAAACGTTGGCGTTGAGCGGGTGTTCTTGATCCACTCTCCTCGAATTGAAAGTGTGAAGGTTCTGCGTCGCGGTAAAGTCCGTCGCGCTAAGCTGTTCTACTTGCGTCAACGTACTGGTAAGTCTGCTCGTTTGAAACAGCGTTTCGATCGCGAAATTTAGTTTTGAATCTCAGTCGGATTTGTCTTCAAGAAACTCTGTTACACTAGAGGCAAATCCGGGTTATAATGGAGTAGTTCATCACATGCGTCCTTAGTTCAGTTGGTAGAACGCAGGTCTCCAAAACCTGATGTCGAGGGTTCAAGTCCTTCAGGGCGCGTTGAATTGCTTCATTATTAAACATTTAGAGATGGGTATAGTCTTTCATCCTGGGTTTCCAGGGTTAGGCTGTACCTTTCTTTTCTGAAAGGGGTTTTAGCAAAACTATTGTGCGATCTTTAGAAATCAGAAACTCAGGGGGTGAGTAATGGCAGAAGAAGAGCTAGGGTTTCCGGAGCCATCAGAGGTGAGCGGCATTCCGGAGCCGTTAGAAGTAAACTCTGGTGATCAGACAAGGAGTAATGCGACTAGTCAGACCAAAGAATCGCTCAATCCGGGTGTCTTCCTTCAGGACACTCAGAAAGAGTTGGGGCAGGTCACTTGGCCGAGTCGTCAGCAGTTGATCAGTGAATCGCTTGCCGTAATCGCGATGGTGGCGCTCTCTGCAACCCTGGTGTATTTCTTGGATGACCTTTTCGTCAAGATGCAAACGGTGGTATTTCCCTCATGACCTATACATCCGAAGAGCCGCAAGAAATGGATCCCCGCGATCTCGTGGATCTCGAAGTGCTGGGCGAAGACGAATACAATCGTCAGGCTCTGCTCAAGCAATCCCGCTGGTATGCCGTCCAGGTCGCTTCGGGTTGTGAGAAGCGAGTCAAGATGAACCTAGAGCAGCGCATCACAACCCTCGATGTTTCTAATCGAATTTTGGATGTGCAGATTCCTGAGACGCCCATTCTGAAGCATCAGAAAGATGGCAAACCGAAGGAAGGCAGTGAAAAAGTGTTTCCGGGCTATGTGTTGATTCGCATGATCATGGATGACGATGCTTGGCAGGTGATTAAAAATACGCCCCATGTCATCAATTTCGTGGGTGCGGAGCAAAAACGGCGCTATGGTCGCGGGCGCGGTCACGTGAAGCCGATGCCCTTGGGTCATGCCGAAGTCGAACGAATCTTTAAACGTGCCCAAGAACAAGAACCAGTTCGTAAAATTAACCTGGCGACAGGTGATAAGATCATGGTTCTGTCTGGACCCTTTAAAGAATTTGAAGGGGAGATTGTGGAGGTCAGTGCTGAACGGAGCAAACTGAAGGCGCTACTCTCAATCTTTGGACGGGAGACTCCTGTGGAGTTGGAAGTGAATCAAGTTCAGAAGATTGAGTAAGGGGTTTGTCCTTTACTGGATCTCGTTAATTAGCCAGTGAGTAATTCGATCGATGGCCAAGAAAGTCGTAGCAATGATTAAGCTCGCAATTAATGCGGGCAAAGCGAACCCAGCACCGCCTATTGGCCCAGCCTTGGGTCAACATGGTGTGAACATCATGATGTTCTGCAAAGAGTACAATGCGCGCACCTCCGACCAAGCCGGAATGGTGGTGCCTGTTGAAATCTCGGTGTATGAAGATCGCAGCTTTACCTTCATCCTGAAAACGCCTCCCGCGTCTAAGTTGATTGCCAAAGCCGCTGGAATCGAAAGTGGTTCTGGTGAACCCAACAGCAAGATTGTCGGATCGATTTCTAAGTCGCAGCTCGAAGACATCGCCAAGGTCAAAATGCCTGACCTGAATGCGATCGATATCGAAGGCGCAATGAAGATCATCGCCGGAACTGCAAAAAACATGGGCGTCACGATCAAGGATTAGTTTCTGAACTGATTAGTTTCTGAACAATTGATCTTGAATGTGTCCAAATCATTAATTTTAGGGGAAGAGAGGAATCTCGTTTGCACCCCAGGAGTAACAACAAATGACTAGAAAGCTTTCTAAGCGCTCACGCGAATTGCAAGCGAAGGTAGAAGACCGGGTCTATGC
>JAAFJU010000035.1 GCA_013298165.1 Synechococcales cyanobacterium bin31.maxbin.ball.101
ATTGGGCTTCCGAATCCAGGCGTTCCAGGCTTTAACCAGATAAAGCTGATTGACCAAGCCGTTGAAACCATTCCCCAAACTGCCCATAAAGTGACCACTGGCATTACTCAACAGCGGATCCATTGAAGCGAGGGTTGCAGCAGGCCGATCGCTGGGAGCCAGCAGATCACTGTACCCATCGATCAAAACCACCACGTCGGGTTGATAGTCCAAAAGCTGATTAGAGAGCTGGCTGAGAACATTGCTGGTCAGATATCCTGGTACCGCTGCATTGATCACCCGATATTGCCCTTCCCGAATCTTCGGCGGCAGGCGCAGGGCTTTTTCCATTTCGTCGGCGAAGTAGGGCAGGACGTCGGGTCTAAAGTTTTTGGCGTTGGCTTTTTGGTCTTTGACTTGTTGATTGAGTTGGGTTTCTAAAAGGGAGGCGATCGTTGCGCCATTGTCAGGACTCAGCGTCCCAAAAGCAACAGAACCACCCACCAAAAGAATCCGAACTTCCCCGGCAGGTTTAGCTGAGGGAATCACTTGGGAGGCACGAAAGCCTTGGGCATTAATTTCAGCAACGCGGGTCTTTTGGTTGGGCAGGAGTTCATAACCCGTCAAGGCACTGGGTCGGACCTTGAGTTCACCCCAGTCAGCCCCACTGACCGCTTGCCCAGAGACCGTATTCATTTGGAGGCGATAGTCACTCACCGCAGACGGCTCACCAAAATAGCCCGCCAGTTCCCCCGCTTTCCCCGACGCGCCAACTCCCACACGCAGCGCCAACTCAGCGACCAAAATCGCTAGGGGCACAGCGGCCACTAGCAACGGCAACGGGATGTTTTTTTTGCGCGATCGGCTCTTGGATGAATAAGAACCGCCGAAGGGGGAAGGTTTGCGACGACGAGGGAACTGAAAGGGAAGACGGAACATTGAAGCTTATTCTCCTGCGGGGACGGGGACGACTGGAGAACCGGGGGTTCTATTTCGCCACCACGCCAATAACGTACTCGCGATAAAGATACTGGAGTATGCGCCCATTGCAAAGCCAATAATCAAAGCTAAGGCAAAATACTTCAGCGTTTCGCCCCCAAAAATAAAGATCGAGGTCAAAGTCAACAAGGTCGTCATGGTGGTGTTAATGGACCGACCGAGGGTTTGATTCACCGCCTGATCGACGACATCATCAATGCTACGGCTGGGGTCTTCGGCGAGGACTTCCCGGACCCGATCGTAAATGACCACCGTGTCGTTGACAGAGAATCCCACGATCGTCAACAGCGCCACAATGAATAGGCTATCCACTTCAATGCCAAAGGCCAGACCCAAAATCGAGAAAATCCCGACGGTGATAAAGACATCGTGGAGGAGAGCGACGATCGCAAAGACGGCATAGTCCCACTGGAACCGAAACGCCAGATAAACGGCGATTCCGGCGAAGGAGACCAACAGCGCCAGCATTCCAGAACTAAATAGCTGTTTACCTAAGGTCGGACCCACGGTTTCGCTACTCGATCGGGCCAGGTCAAAGGATCCAATTTTCTCAACGAGCGCTTTTTGGAGTTTTTCACGCTGGGCTGCATCTAGCGTACTGCTGCGAATCGAAACCGCAGGAGGCTTGTCGCCTTGGCCTTCGACGATTTGCACACTACTAGCGCCAAGACCTTGTTCTTCAAGAATCTTCCGAATGGTTTCGAGGTTCAGAACATCGGCTTTGCAGTTGGATTTATCCGGGCAGGCGATCGGCAACTCCAACCGAGTTCCACCGACAAAATCCAAACTGGGACGCAAAGGCGCACCAATGGTTTTCCAAGAAAAGAGCATCGATGCAATGCCCGCCACAATGATGGCGATCGAAATGGACCACCAGAGTCCCCGTTGCTTAATAACCTGTAGCTTCATTTAAGCGGCCTCCGTGCCTTGGGTCGTGGTGGGTTTGCTGATGTCTGGGGGATTTGGACAGAAGTAGTTGGCTTTGCGCAAGGATGGAATACTCAACACATAGAACAGTAAGGTCCGACTACAGGTAATGGCGGTGAACATACTAATCAAGACGCCCAAGGTCAAGGTGACGGCGAAGCCTCGAACCAAGCCCGTGCCTAACCAATACAAGGCCGCACAGGCGATGATCGTGGTGATGTTGCTATCGAAGATACTGCTAAAGGCCCGTTCAAACCCTGATTTGACCGACTGGTACAGGGTCTTACCTGCGAGAATTTCTTCACGGGTTCGTTCAAAAATCAAGACGTTGGCATCGACCGCCATGCCCACACTCAGAATGAATCCCGCAATCCCTGGCAAGGTCAAAACAAATCCCGGGAGCAATACAAAGCAAGCCAGGTTTAGCAATGCATAGATGAGTAGGGAAACCGAGGCGATCGCACCGGGCAGTCGGTAATACAACACCATGAATACCAATACTAGGAAGATTCCTCCCAGTCCAGCGTAGACGCTGCGTTGAACGCTGTCTTGACCAAGACTGGCTCCGACGACGCGGTTTTCGGCGATTTCGATCGGGACTGGCAATGAACCGCTCTTAAATTGAATGGCTAATTCATTGGCGGTATCCAACGTAAAACGGCTAATGGAAGCACCGCCGCCAGTAATCCCGTTTTGGGCAAATTCAATGCCGACGTTGGGGGCGCTAATCAAGGTGTCGTCGAGAAAGACGCCAATACTGCGACCTGTTCCCGCAAGACGCTTGGTCATTTCTGCGAACTTATTACCACCATCCGAATCAAACTGAATGTTCACCTGCCAGTCATCCCCCGTACCGCTGCCATAGGGCTGGGCGAAGGCTTCCTTGAGGTTGCGTCCGTCGATTCCGGTCCCATTGAATAACGGGGTGAAGTTTTGTTGACTGATTTTTTTCAGTTCGACGCCGAGTTCCGCTAGGGCTTTGCGATCCTCAGATTTCTTGAGTTCTTTAATTTTTTTGCGCAAATCGCTTTCATTGGCCAGCAGAACACGATATTGCTGGAAAGCCGCTGTAAATTTGTCTTCGCTCCCGGCTTTCTGTTCACGGAACTCTAATTGAGCCGATCGTCCCAGCAAGCTTTCGGCTTCGTAGGGATCTTTAATCCCCGCAAGCTGGACCAAAATCTTGTCAGTACCAACGCGCTGGACGAGGGGTTCGGAGACGCCTAGGCGGTTGACCCGATCGGAAATCACGCGCTCCACATCGGCCACGGCTTTTTGGCCTTCACCGCTGGAAATGTCCTTAATGGTGTCCGACGGTTTCACTTGTAAGGTAAGCTGTGAGCCACCCTGCAAGTCAAGCCCCAAGCGAAACGGACTCGTGCCCGACTTCAAAATGGGATTCACGAGGAGAAAGAGAGAGGCGGCGGTGAGCGAAATGATCAGACCGAGGAGCCAGCGTTGCCTTGCCATACGAAACCCTTATCATTGAAACAAAACCCTTCCATATCAACCGATCATAATACCATCCATCATGAATTCCGATCGTCAATCTAAAACACCCCTCTTCGATCGGCTCCAATCCAGCGCTAATTCTGGCAACATTCCGTTTCACACGCCCGGACATCACAAAGGCCAAGGAGTGGATGGGAGACTGAAGACGGCTTGGGGTGAGGCGATGTTTCGATCGGACCTGCCGGAGCTACCGGAACTCGATAATCTCTTTGCCCCAGACGGCGTAATTGCAGAGGCACAAACTTTGGCGGCTGAGGCTTGGGGAAGCGATCGAACCTTTTTCCTAGCCAATGGTTCGACGGCGGGGGTGATGGCGGCGATTTTGGCGGTGTGCAATCCGGGGGATGCGGTGTTGATTCCGCGCAATGTGCATCGATCGGTAATTTCGGGTTTGATTTTGTCGGGTGCGCATCCCGTTTTTATGATGCCAGAGGTGGATGTTACGATCGGAATTGCCCATGGCGTGACGGCGGAGACGATCGAATCCCATTTGATTCACAATCCAAAAATCAAAGCAGTTCTGATTATTAATCCAACCTATTACGGCGTGTGCAGTGATTTAGTTAGCATTGCAAACCTGGTTCATCAGTATGGTTTGCCATTAATCGTAGACGAAGCCCATGGTGCCCATTTTCAGTTTCATCCTGCGCTTCCGATCGCCGCTCTCACCGCCAACGCTGACCTGGTCATTCAATCCACGCACAAAACCCTGTCGGCACTGACCCAAGCGTCAATGATGCATTTGAAGAGCAGTCGCGTTAACGCAGGCAGACTTTCCCGCGCATTAGAACTGGTCCAATCCACAAGTCCCAATTACTTACTCCTTGCCTCCCTAGATGTCGCGAGAATGCAAATGGCAACGCAAGGAGAATTGCTGTTGGGAAAGGCGATCGATCGGGTGATGCGGGTGCGGGGCGAGATCCGATCGATTCCCCATTTGACAACCCTAGAATTCAAACCCTGTCCTGGATTTTTCAAACTCGATCCATTGCGACTGACGGTTTTTATTTCAGGGATGACGGGCTTTGAAGCAGACGAGATTTTGCATGAAGAACTGGGGGTAACTTGCGAACTTCCAGAGTTTCAGAGTCTGACATTTATTTTCACCCATGGCACAACCGACGACGATTGCGATCGATTAGTCAGCGCTTTGAAACAGTTAAGCGATCGGATTAGCAATAGTAAAACTCCAGTTTTAAATTCGGAATTAGCAACAGGATTACCAACACAGGTGCTATCCCCAAGAGATGCTTTTTTTGCAGATTCACAGACGGTTTCAATTGAGGCGGCGATCGGCCAGGTTTCCGCAGAACTCATCTGTCCCTATCCACCAGGAATTCCCGTCTTGATGCCGGGGGAACGGATTACGGCGGGGGCGATCGGCTATTTGCAGCAGATTATTGCAGCGGGTGGACAGGTGACGGGTGCGGAGGATAGCACGCTTGAAACCATACGAGTGATTGACATCTAGAAGAACAAGTTGATGAAAACGATCGCAACACTGTTCCCGAATCTGACGCTTTTAGGATAAAATTGGGATTATGGAAGTTCAGCCACGCGAAATCCAGGTCTATCTCGACGATGACGGCGTTAGTCTGTTCGATCGATGGTTGGATAATCTGCGAGATTCTGTTGGGCAGGCACGAATCCGACTTCGTTTAAAACGGGTTAAACTGGGAAATCTCGGTGATTATAAATCCGTTGGAGATGGGGTTTATGAGCTACGGATTGATGTTGGTCCAGGTTATCGAGTTTATTTTGGACAGGTTGGGAGTACAGTTGTCTTGTTGCTCTGTGCTGGAGATAAAGGTTCTCAAGACCGCGATATTTTGAAAGCTAAGGAGTATTGGGAAAAGTATGAAAAGCGTCAAAGCTCCAACGACTAGATCCTATGAAGTATCGCTGACTCAGGCATTGCGTGATCCACAGCAAGCGGCAGCCTATCTTCAAGCGGCTTTGGAAGAATCAGCGACTGAACCTGAATTGCTTCAAGCTGTGTTGAGTGATATCGCGATCGCTCGCGCAACCGATCGTTCTGACATCCCAAATTTTGCATCCCAGCCAATGCATGAAGCGATTCCTGATTTAATGCTGTGGCTAGAAACGATCGGATTACAGCTTTCTGTGACGCCGATCGCACGAAATGGGACAATTGCAGGACCACAGAGCTTGACTGCGATCGAAACTAAAGCGGCATAACTAATTTATTGAAACGTCCAATCTAATCGATCGTCAGCGATCGGTTAAGACTCTATTTTATTCTGGTGGATGTCTCCCAACATCTACCCACATTTCCCTTGCATTTACAAGTTGAGGGCGATTCATTCGGAGGATTACGATCGTAATCTTACCGATCGAAGTGCGGGGAATGAGTTCAGTAAAATTATCATTCCATTGAAAGTGATCACTCCAACGATCCCGTTGAGGATGGAAGAATCGAATCATTTCTCCTGCTTCTGTATCAATGGCTGACTGACGATTGGACTTATATCGATTACAGGGTGGACAGGCTAAACACAGGTTTTCAAGTCGAGTCAGACCACCGATCGATTGGGGTGTGATATGTTCAAATTCAAACGTAATCGCCATCAGTGCTTCGCTTGTTTGACAATAGGCACACCGATCGCAAAACTGTTTGCGAATCTGACGCTGTAATTTGACGGGAACGTATACACTCATGATGCAATTGCAAGTTCATCGAGGCGTTTTAAGGTGTAAAGTGCCCGAGCTTTTAGGACCATGAGATGATCGGCTTCTGCCAAAATTCGATCGAGTTCAGCAGTTTCAGCTTCAGAAAGTTTGGCTTCAGCATTTTGGGCGAGAAGCTCATCGAGACGGGCTTGTTCAGGGAGGGAGATTTTGCAATGGGCGAGGGCGAGGAGTTCATCTCGGCTGAGGCTCACGAGACATTTGCGATCGTTCAAAAGGGGATTGGAAAGCTGTCGATAGGCGTCCAAGTCCAGCAGTACCCCAATTTGGGTGCCTGTATCGTCAGTGATGTAGCGAATCGCGTCAGACATAATCGGTACTGGATGAATGGCGGTAGTCTCATTCTAGCTGATGACTGGGGGTGATTGTAGAGGATTGCGCGATCGACCCTTTTCAGTCTTGACCATTAATTAAATCCCATCACAATTTCAAAAGCTTCTTGAACGTCTTGCCAATAGTGATCTTCAAGTTGTCCAATGATGCCTAAAACGCGCTCATAAGCGACTGCTCGAACTTGACCTAAATCAGGATATCGAGGCAGTTTACCCTTCGGCATCGATGCCATCTCCCACGACGCAGTCCCACAGAGCTAGTTCAGCTTGATACTCGGGATCCTCTCGATCGGCTTCTAATGCCAACCGAATTTCCTGGTTCAGCTTTGCAGTGCGATACTCACTGAGGAGCTTCTGGATATAGGAAGTCCGATCGCCTTCCGCATAGCGATCGATAAATGCCAAAAGATTATCTTCCAGGTTGACCGTAATTTGCTGCATGAGCATCTCCGAAAAGCTTGAGTCATGAGGTTATGCCCATTATAAGCGTTTGATCGCCCCCAAATTTTCCCTCCCCACTCCAGATCTTTAATTTCCCGCTAAACTAAGGAAAGTCCTTGCAATCTGGCTATCTCGATCATCCGATCGCAAATCCAAAATCCACTTCTCCTATGGATCTTGCAGCAGTCTTACAAAAGATCAAACAAGCATTCTTGATCACACCACAAACAATGCTTTAGGCAATCCAGATTAACGAATGATCGATAATCTCGCCTGAATTTCCGAAGGATCTGCCACCTCAAAGAAAAGCTCGATCGCCTCTTTAAGATTAACTTTCGACTCTTCCACAGAATCCCCTTGACTCGCAATATCCAACTCAGGACAGAGCGACACATAACCCTCCCCCTCCCGCTCAATCATCACCGTAAATCGCTGTCTCCGTGCCATAGAACTCAAAATGCCTCCTCCCCAACGCGGAAGATGGTACGCTGGAAACCGTTCGTGTGATTGAGATTCAGAATGGAGGGACGGATGCCGATCGTCACAGCTCAGGGAAAATCAATTGAATGTCCGATGGGTGCTAATCTTCGGCGGGTTCTTTTGGAGAATGATGTGGCACTCTACAATGGCGGCGCTACCGTGATTAATTGTCACAGCATTGGCACCTGCGGAACCTGTGCGGTAGCGGTTTCAGGAGCTGTGTCCGAGATTAATTGGAAAGAGAAAGCGCGCCTTGCATTGCATCCTCATTCCTTGGTGGGGTCTCGCGAAAAGGGGCGGCGGTTGGCTTGTCAGGTGACGGTTTTGGGAGATGTGACGGTGGAAAAGTACGATCGGTTTTGGGGACAAGGGGATACGATCGTTTGGTAATACCAGATCAATTCGTCATTAGGGACTCGCCATTTTATAACATCCGAATGTCGTGGACTTCGACTCCGCTCAGCCCACTAGATCCTGAGTTGAGGACTGAGCGGAGTCGAAGTCCGTGTGGGATCATGTTTATTGACAAATCCCTTACAACATTACAAACAGTCCAATTCCCACAAACAATCCCCCGATCAAAATCGACCAGATCTGATGGCCTCCAGCGATCACACCATAACGGGTTCGGGCGGCCTCGACATCCATCCAGAGCGTTCCACCGCGCCGCAGCCAACCCGCGATCGTCACCGTCTCACCCACCGACTGCGCCAAGGTCCGATCGCCCCAAATCGACCGCAATAGCAATCCCACTGGCCCTAAACTAGACCCAAAATGAAGTTTGATTTTGTCGCCTGAGGGCATCTCTAACCAGAGATCTTGCCCCAGCCAATTAGAGGCTCCGCTGCGGCCTTGCAGTTGGCCTTGAAGCATCGTCAATTGAGGCTTGAGCGCAGTGGCTTTAGCATGGCAAAGGGCATTGATGCGGGCGAGATCCTCAGAGGTAAAGTCTTGCCCCGGTTTCGCCCGATCGCAGCGACTCATGCTGTCCGTCAATTCTGGAAAGAATGCATTAAATCGCATCCAAGTTCCCAACCCAAACCCCAATAGCGATAATCCAATAAATAGCGCATAGTCACTCCCTAAAAACGCCAGACGCTGTTGACCTAAAGCATAGGCAATCCAGCCCACGCCCCAAGCCATCCAAGCTAAAAGATATCCGCCGATCGCCCAAGTAAACGGCGACGCCCAATTCCGAAGATCGCTACTGGGAAATCGAGTGGGCATGGCCGTTGCAGGCAAAACAGGTGTGAGATTCCATTGCTGAGCGATCGTCGCCAGACGACCTAACCGAAACTCCGTCGGGCGCTGCGACTGGTTCAGGGTCAGCCAGGATTCGACGGCGCTGAGGGGTGCGGTGGCTGACTCCTGACGGGCGATCGGCAACAACGGCTCTAGGGCCTCTAATAGAAAGGCTTGGGGATGATTTAGAGATTGCTGCAAAGACGATCGTAATTGCATCAGAGTACTGGCCAGACCATTGGGATTCCCCGTCAGATCACAGACTTGCCGATCGCCCTGATCCGATCGCGATCGAGACAGCCAAAACCCCATCCAACGTAACCCAGAAAAAATACCGTAACTCCCAGAAGCCGACATCCCAAACACATTTCCCGCCAATTTCCAAATCCAGCTCAAAGGCTTAACCTTCTGGGGTTGCAGTGATAACGCCAAGAACCGATCGGCCCATTGCGAGCATTCCCAATAGCAGAGATAGGGCAGTAACATCAGCGATGTCGTGGACGACAAGACTGACGTTGTCCAATTTTTCAAATGATCGACTTCTAACGCATACAATGTAGCAATTTCACCTTCATTAAGCTGAGTGAGAACCGATCGACTTACGGCAATGGTTTGCTGTTGGGGGAGAATGCCATAACTGAGGACTAAGGGCAACTCAGTTTCAATGATTTCGAGGCGGGGGAGAGATTGTTTTTTGTCTTTGCAATGGCGCTGCAAAACGCGATAGGCTTCGGCACTATATTGCGAAAGCTGACCTGTGGAGAGGGTTTTGAGCGCACCCGATCGTTGAAGCTGCGATCGAATCAACCAAGGACTCACCCCAATAGCCAGGACCGCCAGCCCCGTCAACGGCACCCAAGGAATGTCGATCGCCATTGGCTGCTTCCACCAGAAGGGCAAGACCTTATTTCTCAACTCTCCAAAAATCTGCCCACTCCATTGCAAGCTGCCAATCCAAAGCGCTGGAATACCCACAAGTCCGGCGGTGGTAAGGAGTTGAACCAAGGGGAGATTGAAGTTTTTACTGGACGGCAAGTTGCGCCATTGGGTCGCCCGATCGTAGGACGAATCAGGATCAAAACTCGTTAAAGCAGGAGCCACGGGTGCGTCCTCCAGTCCCATGGCCCGATCGATGAACTCTGCTTCGGATTCTGCATCCGAAATTCGGGTCGTTCTGCGACTGCGGCGCTGTGGACGGGCCACTTCCTGGTCTACTAACGGGACAAATCCTGTGCGATCGGACTCGATCGATTCGGACTCGATCGGTTCAGATCCAATCGGTTCACCCATTTGGGTGAGTTGCTGGTTGGCCCAGGCTTTGACCTGACTGTTGCGGGCGGTCGTAAGCTGAAGGGCCAGATCACGGGCGATCGAGAGATTTCCAGCCCGTTGATGAAGGGTAACGAGTCCCATTTGGGCCTTCCAGCCATCGCTGGTCTGAAGCTCCCCCGTCTGCTGCAACTGCTGCACCACTTGAGTGAGGGCAGTGAAGGCGGTGCTGTCATCGCCTTCGGAAAGCGATCGTAGCCCTTGAGCGAGCAGTGAGGAAATGTCCGACATAACTGAATACCTAGCTGAAGTCCTAAACGATGGCCTGACAAATTTGCTGATTGAATGGGATTAGGGTTCCCATAGGATACCTAATTCCCGAAGCTTGAGCGTCCCAAAATGCTAAGGTTAACTATCCAGAGTAATGATTTTTTATGAGTCTTCGAGTCTTATGAGCCTTCAAGTCTACGGAATTCCTAACTGCGGCACCTGCAAAAAAGCCCTGACTTGGCTAGTTGGCAATCGCATTGACCATGAATTCGTCAACATCCGTGAAACGGAGATTTCCCAAGAGACGATCGCCCGTTGGGTCGCTTCCCTCGGCAACAAGCCCATGCGGAACACCTCCGGCCAATCCTACCGATCCCTCGGCACCGAAAAAGAGTCCTGGGATGATGCCCAATGGACCACCGCCTTCACCCAAGACACCATGCTATTGAAGCGTCCGCTGTTTGTTAAAGACGGTGTTGCGGTTGCAGTTGGATTTCGCGATCCTGACAGTGTTCGGCAGGCGATTTTAGGTTAGGGAGAGGGTTTCATTAAGACCCGTGACTGACCCGGCGAATAAATTCGCGGCTACACGAACAAAACCCGTCTTCACGGGTTAAGACGCTCTTCCAGTCCGCGACGGCGGACTTCGTTTGTGTAGGCGCGAATTCATTCGCTAGGCACTCTTTGGATGCGGTTGGATGTGATGAAATCCTAAACGATCGTCCCCCAAACCTCAGGATTAATCTGAAACTGCACACTATTCAGCTTGCTTTTCCCCGGTAATTCCTGGGCACTAATCAAAAACTTTTCTTGCTTTAACAGTTCGATCGTCCGCCAAAAAATCTGATTATTGCGCGAACTATTACTCCCCAACAAATCCAGACTATTAAATAGTCCCTGCTTCGACAAAATCATATATTGCCCGTCGGAAATCGTTCCCCAAGCCACCCGACTGGCCAGATACATTAGTAACCGCATCCGATAGTCATTTTTCGCATTGCCTCCAAGCCGCTGGGACAGATCAATTTTTTGCGGAAACAAAATTCGATCCCTGGCGGCTCCGTGACAAGACAACTCCACCGTGTAGCGTTCCGCCATTTCATAGCTCAAGTCCGCCGCCCGAAACAAGTCAAACCCCGAATCCGATCGCTCCGGCACAAAATCCACAATCTTCAACAGCGATCGCACCTCCACCTTCCGGTTCGCCGCATCGGTCCCGGTTTTCCCTAGGGCAATGGAACGGGGGTAGACCAACTCCACCCGATGCAACGTCACGAGATCCCGATGCACCTGCGATCGGATCTTCGAGGCGAAACCACCATCCCTAGTGCGGGTATAGCCCAACGCCACCAGCAGATCGTCCGAGTCAAAACTCACCGGACCCTGCCCCACTCGCGATCCCAGGCGCGCACAATAGAGCAAAATCGCCAGTTGTCGAGGATTCAAAAAGGTCATCAAGGCGTTCAACCAGCGCTCTTCAACGCGACCATCCACTGCCGCTAGACCTTGGGCAAGGCCCTTGTGAACGCAGCCCGTCCAGTCCATTTTTTCGAGGGCGAGGGGGATCTGCTGTCGGACTTCGACACTATCCATAGCCATGCGTCGCACCAGCCCGACCTCCTCACCTGACTCCACCCGCATCTCTAGGTAAGTCTCCTCACCATCGGGGCGCACTAGGGGTGGACGCAAATCGGGATTTCTCAAAGGGATACCAGCACGGGCCACCAGCCGAAGCAGATGACCCTCAACGGGAAAGCTGGATTGTGTGGCATCCAATGGGACAGGTACAGCTTGGGTCACAGGAAGAACTCTCTGGAATAGATGACGATGGAACCGCTATATCTAGCGTAAAAATCCTTCAGTTCACATAGGATACCCCGTATTTAGACATGTGATTGTAACTGTGACTGTAACCGCCGCGTCTGATTTTACCCGATCGCTCTGTAACTTTCCCGTCAAAAGATCCCTCGATTCTGGAGGCGTAAAACAAGCTTTAGCCATCCCGCCTGCGTCTAAAATGGAGATCCGCTGGATCGACCGGAAGGATCGACAACGATCGCCGAATCTACGCCACGATCGCCCCGACTACCCATCCCACCCGCGTCTAAAAAAATACCACTTCCCGGCTCAAAAATACGCAAGTCCATAACACCCTCGTCAGACTTCATCTGTGACGCCCTCGGATCGTTTAGCCGTAACGCGCTCGGATCGACGCATCTGTCCTCTTGAGATCCAAAGCTTTGAGTGTTAACTTGATGGCCGTTGAGGGGCTACTACCACTGGCCCGATCGCAAGCTACCACCTTGTGAACTCGACATTTGGATCTTTGTCCTATCGGTCAACCGCCTAGTTTTGTTTTGACTAGAAGCCGGATTGATTTTGTAGTGCGAGTCCCGCTTTGTCTAAAGTCGTAAAATAATTTTCCCAAAGCAAAACCCCTCTAGCTTCCCTACCACAGTTAGCCAAAGGGGTAATTGTTCAACCTTGTCATCCCAATTTGCGGTTGGGATATCTGTCCTTATGTCCAAGAATTGTATCAGAGGTTGCGACTCTGTGCTAGAGTCGCGATCGAATTTGCATTCAAATTCTTTATCAATTCAATCCCCATCGATTCATTCCTCTATTCAATCGTCTCAAAATCGATTAAATGGAGTAGCGTCCGGTCTGGGTCGATCGATCTTGAGTAAGCGCGTTGCCCAAGACCATGAGCAGGAGTGGCTTGACAGTGGCGTAGACGCTCAAATTATTCATTTAAATGTTCAAACATTAGTTGATTCAGAGATTGACAGTCATCGGCGCGAGATGGCCTACCCCATTGCGGAAAAATTGAATTGGAAAGTGACGCGATCGGGCCGTAAGAAAGCGTTGCGGGGCTGGTGGGTGAGCGGGGTTGACCCCTTGAACGGCTGGCAACAAATGCTGTGGGGACGCTTCAAGCCGGATGCTGCTACGCCTGTGATGGATCGTGCTAAGGGAAAGCCTGCGAAATACCTGAGTCCGAGTTTGGGTAAGGGTTCTAGCCGATTGGTTTTATTGGATGTGCCGTTTTCGGTGTGGCAATTGGTGGCCGATCGGTATCAGGTGGCGATCGATCGTCAGGACAAGCGATCGGGGTTTTGGAGTTGGGTGTGGCGGCGGCAGATTCCGGTGGTGTTGACGGAGGGGGAGAAGAAGGCGGGATGTTTGCTCAGTGCGGGGTATGCGGCGATCGCACTGCCGGGAATTTTTGGCGGGTCTCGTCGGGAAGGCAATCAGTTGATTCCCGAATTGGCGGTGTTTGCTCAAAAGTCGCGGGAGTTTTTGATTTGTTTTGATTATGAATCGCGGGCCTCTGTGGTGCAGCAGATCAATTTAGCGATCGCGAAACTGGGATATTTGATTCCGCGAGTCTCGTTCCGAGAGGCGTTGCCAACGGTGGCTTGTGGGGATGATGATTCGGTGGCGGAGACTTCGACGGTGAAGGTGGTGACGCTTCCCGGACTGGAGAAGGGCGTGGATGATTTCGTTGTGGCGCAAGGGATTGAGGCGTTTGAGCATTTGATTGAGCAGGCGGAGGACTTTGGGAATTGGCAGGCGGCGAGGGCTTGGGCGTTGACCTATACGCCGGATGAGGTGGTGACGCAGCGGTATTTGGAAAATGTGAATTACCCGAATTCGGGATTTGTTTGTATTAAAAGTCCCAAGGGCACGGGGAAAACTACGGCGTTGCGATCGTTTCTTAGAGAACACCAAGGCGATCGGAAAGTTTTGGTCTTAACCCACCGCATTCAATTGGGTCGATCGATTTGTCAAAGTTTGGGATTGCCTTGGATTACGCAAGTCAAGGCTGAGCCTGAGCTAGAACAGTTAGGCTATGGACTTTGCATTGATTCATTACATCCTCGATCGCAGGCAAAATTTGAGCCGCAGGATTGGGAAAATGCGATCGTGGTGTTGGATGAAGTGGAGCAGGTGTTATGGCACGCGCTGAATAGTATTACTTGTGCCAATAGTCGGGTGAGAATTTTGTCAACGCTGAAAGCCTTGGTGCAGACGGTTTTGAATTCGGGGGGATTGGTGATTGCCCAGGATGCGGATTTGTCGGATATTAGCGTTGATTATTTGCTGAGTATGTTGGATCAGCCGCTGGAACCATGGCTATTAGTCAACCAATGGAAACGTGCTGAACTCTCAGACACCTACTTATACGACACCAAAAATCCCGCGCCTCTGTTGTTGCAATTGGAGAAGATGATTGAAACGGGTCCGGTATATGTGTCGCTGGATTCGCAAAAGGTGAAGGGCCGCTGGAGTTCGAGAAATCTGGAGACTTATTTATGCGATCGGTTCCCCGATAAAAAAGTCCTGCGCATTGATAGTGAAACGGTGGCGGATTTTAGTCATCCGGCCTATGGCATTTCTCAAGATGTGAATGCGGTAGTCAAACCGTTTGATATTGTTTTGGCGACGCCGACGATCGGGACTGGGGTGTCGATCGATCTGACGGATCATTTTGTGGCGGTGTTTGGAATTTTTAATGGCGTGACCTCTGATACGGAGTCGCGTCAAGCCTTGGCACGGGTCAGAAGTCAGGTGCCGCGCTATGTCTGGGCCTCGCACTATGGTTTGGGTAAAATTGGGAATGGCAGTTGTTACTATCGCGATATTGTGGATTCGACGACGAAAGGTGTGCGATACAATATTGCGCTGTTGCGCGAGGTAGATTTCGATTTAGATCAAGGCAGTGATCCAGTGGCGTTGCGCACTTGGTCTCGAATGGCGGCGCGGGTGAATTTGTCGCTGATGCATTATCGTCAGGAAATGAGACGATCGTTGGAGCAAGAGGGCTGCAACGTGACGATCGTGACGGATGATGCGGTCAAAATTTTAGGCGATCGTTACACGGTGGAAGCGCAGTACGATCTGACCGTGGGAACCTTAGAAGTCCCCGGCTACGAGTATCTCAGCCGTTACCATGATCCCGATGAAATCGATCATCTGTATGAAACGATGACACAGGTTCGTCAAAACAATCAACAGGCGGAGGCGATCGCGATTTCGTCGTCACAGGACATGGATGGGACATCGCAAGAGATTGATTCTCACCAACGCTATCGTCAACGGAAGCGGGAACTACAATCTCGCTATGCAGTGGATGTAACGGCAGATCTTTCGCTTAAGGATGAACAGGGCTGGTATACGCAGTTGCGATTGCACTATTACTTGATGCATGATCCATTGTTCGTTCGGTTGCGCGATCGGGCGATGTTGGATGCTCAGTTGCAGCGCGGAAATGGCATGTTGGCGTTGCAGGATGTGAAGCTGATTACGGCTCAAGTGGAGATGCTGCGGGCGTTGGGCGTGGTGGGATTACTTGATCCGGAGCGTCGGACTAGGACGACAGATGCGGATGTGCAGCGGATGTGGGCAATGGTGTTGGCCCATCGGAAGGATGTGCGGATGTTGTTTGGGATTAATGTGACGGATAAGACGGCTCCGATGACGGCGATTCAATTGATGCTTTCGAAGATGAATTTGCGTCTGGTTTGTGTGTCGCGCGATCGGAATTTGGTGAATGGTTGTCGTGGGGGGCTGCGGGTGTATCAGTTTGTGGTGCCGACGGACGATCGATCGTCTATTTTTGAGCAGTGGAAGGCTCAGGATGAGTTGTGTTTGCAGGCTGTATAGATTGATGTAAGACATGAGATAGCTCGGAGGAAGCGTTTGCGCAGACGGAGGTCAAGCTCCTGCCGCCCCACTGCATGGGCGCGATTCCCGTTCCGGGAGACTCTGTCAACGATCAAAGCTTGTAAGTCTTCAGGAGAAAGAGACATAGGAATTGAGAAGAGTGAATTATGAATTGAGAAGAAGTATTTCTATCTTGGCAGAAGATGAGGAAAAGCGGGTAGCGCGTTAGAATTAGGGGAACGCCATCCGATGACAGTAAAGCATTATAATGAGACTAATGAATCAGCTCTGAAGCAGGACGTACCATGCCGACCAGCCTCATCCTTAATCCTGAACTCCTCCAAGAAGCGATCGACCTCAACACCGATACCCCGATCGAAACCTTGGTCGAAACAGCCCTGCGCGCATACATTGATCACTATCGATCGCTCAAAACAGACGCAAGTCCCAGCTTTGGTGAATCGATCGTCGCCTTCCGCGAGAAACACAACATTAGCCAAATGGACATTGATCCAGATGAGATTTGGGGTGATATTCGCGATCGGAATTTCGTTGGAACTATCTTGCTCCAACAAGCCGGAGCCTTTGCCAATGACCCGACACTAGAAGAAATTCGAGATCAAATCTATGCAAATCGTGGTCGATCGGAAATTGAATAAGCGCGTCTTATTGCAGAGGATGGATGCAGGTTAGAATGAATGGAGAACAATCCGATCGAGGATTGATCGACCCATATCAATGAGTACAACCCCAATGAACTATCGCGACATCATCACGTTGGCGTAGCCTACCGTAGGTAATCGAACCTAGTAAGCGCGGGGGCAAACCTTGCGTTCGTCGGATGCGGATCACTGTTTATGACGTATTGGGCTGGTTAGCGTCCGGCATGAGCCACGCGGATATTTTAGATGACTTCCCAGAACTGACAGAAACCGACATCCTCGCTTGCCTCGCTTTTGTTGCCGATCGCGATCGATGCCTCACCTCCATGGCAGGTGTCCACGGAAATTCCACTATTAGGCGATCGGACCCATTTACTCCTATCGGGAGAATCAGAAATCTCCCTCGAAGACGCGATCGTCCTTGCACCATTTTTCCATGTAAACCCTGAATTATTTTTGAGATCTAGATTTTAGATTATGACAACGTTCCGATAGAGCTTACGATCGCAGATTCCATGGGCAGTGTGACCAGACAGGTTGTCCCCGCTCCCACCACACTCGTAATCTCGATCGTCCCTTGATGGAGATCCACGCATTTCTTCACCACCACTAACCCTAAGCCCGTCCCTGGAATCGTGCGGACATTCTTGCCGCGATGGAACGGCTCAAATAACTGTCGCTGATCCTCTAACGGAATGCCAATGCCTTGATCCTGAACCTGAATCGTCACCCCATTCGATCGAAATGCTAAGGTCAACCCGATCGGACGATCGATCGGAGAATACTTGATAGCATTGGAAAGCAAATTAGAGAGAATCGATCGGAGTAACGTTTCATCAAGACTGACCAAACCCGCCATGCCAAAACATTTGAACTGCAATAGCGGCTGTCCCCCCGCACTCAATTGCATTTCCTCCACAAACTGCTGACAATAGGGTTCCAAGGCCAAAGGCTGAGGATTAAAGGCCAGTTTACCAGTTTCGGCGCGGTTGATGGTCAGAATATCATCGAGCAATTGCACCATATTTCGCACGGAATCTTGAATACGATGGAGGTTTCGCAGTCGTTTTTCTGTATTGTCCCAGGTGGGTTGCGAATGTTCTAACACCTGCGCCGCCGCCAGTGCCGTACTCAAGGGCGTGCGAAACTCATGGGACGCCATGGCAAAAAAGCGCGTTTTTAGTTCACTCAGTTCCTTTTCCCGTTCCAAGGCGAGACGAATTTCATCCAGGCGTTTGCGTTCCGTGATGTCGCGAGCATTGACGATCGTTCGAAGCTTCTCCGTACTATCTACAAAGGGCTGACTCACCGCTTCCAAGATCCGCCAAGAGGCGTCACAGTGGCGATGACGAAACTCGATCGGCGGCTGGATCTCGGGTTCAGAGATCCGGCAAGTGAGTCGATCGCGCAACGGGGACTCTCCTAAATCATGAGTGCTACTCCAATCATCAGGATGAATGAAATTATGAATGGATTGACCCACTAAATCGGAAATTGCATAACCTAAGACTTTTCTCACCGAAGGACTCACATAGACGATCGTTCCATCTGGCTCCAAAATCATCACAATATCCAACGCATTTTCAATTAACGATCGGAATCGCCCTTCACTTTGACGCAATGCATTTTCGACAATTTTGCGTCCACTCGTATCCCGCTGCACCGCAATCCAATAGGTATACCAGCCCTGAGGATCTGCCACAGGAACGAGACTAAATTCATTCCAAAATTCAGAGCCATCTTTGCGATAGTTAATCACTTCGATCGTCACAGATTCCCAGTTGGAGAGCGCCGATCGAACCCGTTGCAGTTCCACTTGATCAGTCTTCGGACCTTGTAAAATTCGAGGCGTTTTGCCCAGCACTTCATCGGGGGAATAGCCTGTAATGCGGGTAAAGGCTTCATTGACGTAGAGAATACGCGGACCCGGACGATCGATCGGCTCCGCTTCCGTAATGATCACCGCATCATTGGTGTTTACGACCACCGATTGCAAGAGTCGCACCTGTTCCGCCTGCCGCTGTCGTTCTGCAATTTCACTTCGCAGTGAGGTATTGGCGGTGGCGAGTTCCGTGGTGCGTTGTTGAACCCGTTGTTCAAGTTGGTTGTTGAGCTGTTGGAGTTGGGTATAAAATTCCGATTGTTGAATGGCGATCGCGACTTGCGTGGCCAATTGCTGCATTAACTCCACTTCCCAGTCGTCCCACTGGCGTGGATGGCTACATTGGTGGGCAATCAGCAACCCCCAGAGGTACGATCGATCCCCCGCTTCAGAGGACGCTTCCGTTCCATCTCGATTTTCCTGAATAATCGGCACCACCAATTTCGCCTGCACCCCAAACTGTTTCACAAAGTCCGCCAGACAAGACTCCACATCAGTCTGTTCGACGTTGGTAATCGTGCGAGTTTTCCCAAGCGAATACGCCTGGTGGTATTGCTGCGGAAACACCTCTTCCGGGAAGGTTTGGCCAAGAACGCTGGGATAGGACGGCAACACCGTTTCATGAATGGCGCAGCCCGTACCATCGTCCCAGAGCCGATAGATCAAAACTCGATCGGCTCCTAAAAACTGTTGGACTTCTTTCACCGTCGTGTCGAGGACTTCACTGAGATTCAGCGTTTTCCGAATCTGTTGTGAAATCTGTTTCACCAATCGTTCACGATCGGTTTGCTGTCGCAACACGAGTTCCATCTGCCGTCGCCGAAGGTTCGATCGTCGGACGAACCAAACCACGGCAAGCAGCATAAGGGTGGCAAAACCACTCCAAATTACGAGGTCATGACCCAGGACAGTGAAATGGTTCACAGGGCAATTGGGGATAAATCCAAACAGGATACAATCAGTCTATAGGCAAGACCAGCCCTTATTAAAGATGGAACAGGATGGCCGCTAGCAGAAGCACCATAAACCCTGCTCCACCGTAAAACAATCCAATCCAAGCCTGTTCCAAAGCCTTCGGCGGATTTTTCTGCCAGTTCCAACGGTAGTAATCTAACCGAGAACCGTCCTTCGATGGCATGGGCTGCGGTAGGCTGTTGCGATAGTCTTCGCCATAGCGGGCCATATGGGCAAAGGTGACGTCCCCTTGGGCGCGCTGGGGGAGAATGCGTCGCCGCTGATAGGGCACTGTGCTATCGCCAAAGTTGCTCAGATATTCATCACTGTTGAGCAGCGCATCCACAAACCCTTGTAATCCCTTCGTCGCCAGCACAATGGACCAGGCCATTTTTTCCCGATCGCCGTACACGGCCCGACCGAGGACCCTTTGAATACAAATTTCAACAAACCGATAATTATTATTACTGTTGTACAGCAGTCGTCGGACTGAATCCGACAAGAGTAGCCCTCGAATAAATTCTTTAACGTTAATTTGATTCGATCGTAGCTGAGATTCTAAAAAGGTTTGACGATAGCTAGAGAGCATCTGTTGCTCATGGAAAATCTGGCAGTAGGCCGCTCGGATCAATCCATCCAAATCAGAACCAGATAGAAGATAATCCGTGGTATAAATGCGCGGCTGTTCGTCCCCGAATACCTCAAATCCAGCCACTCGGTGATTTTGGGAATTGGGATGGTAGCTTAATAAAGGAAGCGTCATAAAAGTCTCCTGAACAAGGCACTAAAAAAGGGTTTAAGGTTAGTCTGCAGTGGAGCGATCGAGTCAGCCCCTTCCTCAACCCTCCCATACCCCTCGGAAGGAAACCGATCAGAACTTTGGTAAAGAAACCGGAAAGAATGCGGTGAACTTACAAATCTTGAAATTTCGTTATGTTTATTGAGATGAAGTTTCTTTGTAGTGTGGTATGAACGCTGAAGTTTGAATTTTAGGGATCGATCGGGAGACACATTCTCGTAAAATCAGCTAGGTCCATCCTTTGCGATCGCCCCTTACCCGCCCCAACTCCCTCACCCTCGGCACTATGAGGATTTTGCTTGTTGAAGATGATATCCGTCTGGCTGAAACCTTGGCGGAAGCCCTCACCGATCAGAGGTATGTGGTGGATATTGCAACGGATGGGGAAGCGGCATGGCAGCAAGCGAAGGTGCTGGATTATGATTTGATTGTGCTGGATGTGATGTTACCGGAGTTGGATGGAATCAGTCTATGCCATCGATTTCGATCGCACGGTTACAGCTTACCGATTTTGATGTTGACGGCCTGCGATACCCTGAATGATGAAATCAATGGATTGGATGTGGGGGCCGATGACTATGTGGTCAAGCCCGTGGATTTACAAAAACTATTTGCGCGAATTCGGGCATTGCTGCGTCGTCGGACGGTTGCATCCACTCCGGTTTTGCAATGGGGCGATCTACAACTGAATCCCAGTACCTATGAAGTGAGGTATGGACAAACCCCGGTTCATTTAACGCCGAAGGAGTATGCGCTCTTAGAACTTCTATTGCGAAATGGTCGTCGGGTTCTGAGTCGGAGTGTGATGATTAACCAAGTCTGGTCACTGGAGTCGCCGCCCGAGGAGCATACGGTGAAAGTGCATATTCGAGGTTTACGGCAAAAGCTGAAGGCGGCTGGAGCCGCAGAACAGTTTATTGAAACTGTTCATAGCCTAGGCTATCGACTCAATCAACTTAATCTTCCGGACGATTGATCGATCGTTGAATCCGCAAACATGAGGGTAATCCCAAATATTTATCGATCGTTTGCACAATTACAAAATTGTATTAATCTATAATTACAAAGCGTGACTCAAAGCCACTGCTCAAGGACATTGGGCAGCCAGCCCGATCAACTTTGCCGCCCCAGTCCGCAACTCGACGAATCGGAATCACTTATTGGTATGTGAGGCATTGCATGAAAGTTCGCCGTTATCAAACCAGTGATTGGCCTCGTCTCTGCATCATTCATGACCTTGCTCGTATGGATGAGTTGCGCGCAGCGAACCTAGTTGAAGCGTTCCTACCACTGGAGGTTGCCGCAGAAAAGGAGGATCTATTTGACTATGAAATCCTCGTTGCCGAAGAAGATAACTTGGTTCTTGGTTTCATTGCTTATAGTCAAGATGAGCTTACTTGGCTCTATGTCGATCCAAGTTTCTACCGAATGGGTGTCGGGCGTCTATTGACTAGATCGGTTCTTGAGGCACGCCCCGGTGGGATTTGCATTGAGGTGTTGCAAGGGAACGATGCGGCCTTGAAATTCTACAAATCTATTGGCTTTGTAGAATCCAAGGTCGTCAATGGCAAGATGCCGGGTAACGAACAGTATCTCGTCACTGTTCATTGTCTGGATTACATCTGCAATGCCTAACACTTCATTCAAACCAATGCTGCATCGTTAGTTTGAATTTACATTCCCTCTAACCCAACCCCGATCGCACTCCCCAAGACCCCAGGTATTCATTCGATCGCCTTGATTGCACAAGAATCTGCCTAGTCGTCTCCCAAGACAAACTCTTGTGCAAGGCGTTTTGATTACACCGTTAAGGGTTGTCTATTGAGTAGCGTTTGAATCGTACTGGTGGTCAGCAGGGGTTGAACTTGGGCGATGAGTTGCTGGACGATCGGACGAACCGCGCCATTGTTCAGCAATCCAGCCGCCGTTTCTAAACTCGTTTCTAGAACACGGCTCGGAGTGGGACGAGTCAGCGATCGTTCAAAGGCATCTGCAATAAAACGATGACCCTGAGTCGTTGGATGCAAGTCATCCCAGTAGAAAAACCCCTGAGGATTCGTGGGATTGCCTTGTCGGATCAGGGGATCAGTGAGATTGGTAATGCCAAACTCTTGAGGACGGTTTGCAACCGCTTCTCCCGCAGAAAAGAGATCCACTTGCACAATATCGACATTCAACGATCGTGCCCGCAAACTATTTTCAAGCTGCACCAATGTCTTTTCCAAAACTAGATTAAAGCCAATGGTATAGGCTGTTCCAATTAAACTGGAAACATCTCCCTGACTGAGGGTTCCGGGTACTCGTCCCAGATTTGGAAGATTAGCAACCGCGATCGTCCCAGCCCCGTGAACGGCTAAATTCGTCACCGCTGTTGCGATATTTTGGACACTTTGAACGATCGCACCATACAACCCAATAAAACTGCGAAGGTTTCCAGTGGCTAATCCTTGCAATAAACTAGAGGGCAACGACAGAAAATCGTTTCCTCCAGCGAAGACGACATAGAGTGCTTTTGGATTAGCCCCGTGAGGAGAAGTCGATCGAAAAAGATCCACTTGATCCAATACACCCGGAAGGCTAGCTCGGGCCTCTGCAGACCCCGTGTTAAAGCGTCCCGTCGTCGCACCTCCGAAGGCGAAATTCAGCACTTGATTGGGCTGTAAATGCAATTTTGGAGCCAGTTGGTCGATCCAAATGGGACCATTTGAAAAGCGCCCTTGAAAGTAGGAAGCATCTGGAACTGTGCCACGAGTGGCCCGAAAAACATTTCCAGTATCTGACAAACTATCGCCAAATACGACGATTTGTTCATAGTTTCGGACTCTGAGGGTATTGCGGGAATCGATCGCGATCGGACTGTTTTGATCACGACGATTGCGACGAAAGGCTTGATAACGGTTGTGATAATCCTGTCGCCAATTGTGACGGGAAGCATCAGAATAGGAACGACTAGAGCACGGATCGAACTGGGGCATAAAAATCTCCAAATTTTTAGAAAAAATTCAAGAAATCGGACGAAATTAGTGAAAAATAACCCAACAAACGAACATTAGAAACTCATTTCAACTGAGCATAGAGCGACTGCTCATAGCATATACCCTCCACGAAGGACTTATGGCTTTTATGCAACTTTAAGACATCAGAACTTTATTTTTCAGTAGAGGAGTTATCTGATCTTCAACAAGAGGTCCAGTGCGATCGTAAAATGTCTCTAGACTCATTTGGTTTCCCACTGATGAATACTGTGAAAAACGCTGATTCCTTCACGATTACCTTTGCACCGATCGATTTAAATGATGCCTATAATCTGGCCGACGATGAGGCGAATGGGGCGATCGTCCTGATGAGTGGTATGGTGCGTAACCAGACAGACGGTAAGCCCGTTGAATATTTGGAATATCAGGCGTATGAGCCGATGGCGATCAAGGTGTTTCAACGGATTGGTCAAGAGATTCGGACAACTTGGCCCGATGTAACCCATGTGGTGATTCATCATCGGACGGGGAAATTGACGATCGGCGAAATCAGTGTACTCGTGGCGATCGGCTGTCCGCATCGAGGCGAAGCCTTTGCCGCTTGTCAGTATGCGATCGATACCCTGAAACATAATGCACCCATTTGGAAAAAAGAATGGTGGCTCGATGGCAGTAGCAGTTGGGTGAGCATTGGAGCCTGTGAGCAGGAAGCCTGTTAAACTGATAGTCTGAAATCTGTGGAGAATTGACGATCATGGATGCACTCCAAGCCCGCTATGAAAAAACCATTGATGACCTGATTACAGCCACCTTAAAAGGTAAAATTAGCGGCACCTTTCAGATTTACGATCGGATTGTGCAGGAATTTGAGACGGGGAGTGATGAGATTTTCGATCAATGTGTGACCGATCGGCAACAGGCCATTGCCGAATTTTTAGACTCTGAGGATGATCTCAAGCAAGCCAAAGCCATCCGCCAACAGCGCGCCCTCAAGACCATTCAATCGGAATGGAAACGCTACCAAAGCGAACAGCAACGCAAGGACACGATCGCCTCAGCCCTCAGCCAAATCCTCACCGCAAACCCCGACGATCGCCTCGGTGCATGGCTCAATACCATTGATCTCAACCATCCCAATTCCCTGGCTTTAGATCAACAAAAGGAACTTGCCATTCGATTAAATGGCATGAAGGGCAGTGATGAAGTCTTGGGATCGATCGTAGAGGGGATTCCGTTAGGCTTAAAGTCTTGGAAAAATTTGGAATTGCACTTAGTGGCTTGGCTCTTTGAACGATCGTCCAATATGGGATTTTCCAATGAAGCGGAGTCAGTGGGACCTTGGAAACTTTGGGCCAACGAAGTCAAAAGTGCCATGCCAGAATCATTGTTTCGGGTGATGCTTCAGGCCGATCGGGATATTGAGGATTGGACGGCTTTGGTGAGCGATCGGGATTGGGTGGAGCTAGCGATCGTGCTGTTGACGACGCAGCGGGGACTGGTCGCCTGGGCCGAAACGCAGCCCTACACCTCAAAAGGCGGTCGTCAACTTTGTATTTCCACCTTTTTGACCTTCACGATCCTCTGGATGAAATTGTCAAATCACTTTGCAACCTTAAGACCGAGCTTACAAGCAGTGAGTTTTCAAGTGGTCATGCAGCTCCTGCGCAGTTTTTCCCAGAAGCCCTATTTCCCCTTTTATGGCGGTATGGTAGCCTTATTGTCTCAGGGGGGCGTGAATGATTTACTCACCTATTTGGATGCGCCGCTGCGACAGGTGCCCCAGACTCAGGAGAAGGCGAGAATTATGACGCTGATTGGCTATTCGCAGCAGGTGATTCGGAATACGGAGGGTGCGATCGGCTTCCACCAGGAGGCGTTGGAAATCGCAAAGTCTGCCGATGACTATCTCTGTGCCATTGCAAATCTCAATCATCTCAGTCGCACCTACGCCATTGCAAAAGACTACGACCAAGCGATCGCCTTTGCACAGCAAGCGCTGATCTTAGCCCGTCAGAAAGGCGATTCCCTGGGTCAAGCGAATGCATTGGCAAATGTTGGCTATAGTGAAATTTTACGATCGCGACAGTTCGATCGTCTCGATGAAGACAGTGCAGAGATTCCGATTTCACAATTGATGCAGGGATTGCAGTTGGCCAGTGGTCAGGACGATCGGGCCAGTCAAGCCTTATGCAATAACAGTTTAGGCATTGCCTATGTGATGATCAATCAACCCGCGCAGGCATTGCCCTATTTGGTCCAGGGATTACAGGCGGCGCAGGAATCGGGCGATCGGTATTTGCAGGGCATGAATTTAACCTACTTTTCAGCGGCTCAAAGTCTACTGGGCAAATCCGAAGAGGCCATGCTGTCTGCCATTTTAGCCATGTATACCCTGGAACAAATTCAAGCCTCTGAATGGCAGCAGTCCCGCAATGATCTGTTGATTTTGCGAGGACGATTGGGGCTAGAAGCGTTTGATGCCCAAATGCAGGCACTCCGATCGCAGGTGATTCGATCGATCGGGGTGGATGGCTATGACCATGTGCTGACATTGCTTGTGTAAATCAGAGTCTAAGGTGATTTACATAAAAAGTTCTACCTCTGGAGAGGCTTCGAGTCCCCGTTCCAGACCGTGCCGGAATGAATTCGGCACTCTTAGAGCGAAGTCAGTTGAAACTGACTGAAGAATCCTAAAGGGCTGAATAATGTTCCCAGTCTACTTCAGTAGACTTCGTCCTGAGAGCGCCAACTTCTAGTTCGGCGCGGAATCAATGCAGCGATCGACAAGATTGTTCGGGTAGAGGCTTTCTGGGAAACCACCTAACACCATACCTTCACGACCTTTCCTTGAAGGGTCTGATCAAAAAGATAAGTCTGATGGCTTGCCGTATTCTCGGCATTGACAGTCCAAGATTGGTTTGGATTAAACAGCACTAAGGATGGGTTTCCGCCCGGTTGTAGCGGGCTTAGCGTTTGGGTCAGGCATTGGGCAGGATTTTGGCTGAGGCTTCGCCATAGCTCGATCGCTGTCAATGCTCCGGTCTCAACCAGGCCAGACCAAAGGGCAGATAAAGCAAAGGGATAACCGATCGCACCCATGGGCGCTTCGGAGAAGGCAACGGTTTTCTCTTCGTAGGTGTAGGCGGCATGATCCACTGCGATCGCATCGATCACACCGGATTTAATCCCTTGGATCAGGGCAGTGCGATCGGCTGAATTTCCCAACGGTGCCGCAAGTCGCAGTCGAGGATCGTAATCCTTGAGGGAATTGGTTTCTAGTAATAAATGATGCCATGTCACACTTGCCGTAATCGGCAAGCCTTCCGCTTTAGCAGATTCAATCATCGAGACCGATCGCGCCGTTGAAACTCGCATAATATGAACAGGCGTTGGAATTTCCCGCAGCAATTCCAATATCATGGCTAATGGAACCGTTTCCGCACTATCTGGAATCCCAGGCAAGCCATATTTCAAGGCATTCACCCCATCGCGAATCGTCCCCTTCCCCGTCAATTCCGGATCGCAGGGCCAGAGCATCAGTGGTTTTCCAAGGGTTTGCAAATACTCTAGGGTGCGACGAAGCATTAAGGGTTGAGCGATCGGCTTACCATCAGAAAACCCGATCACTTGCTCCTTCAGTTCTGCAAATTCACACAATTGCTTGCCTGCAGTTTCCAACGTTAACGCGCCCCAGAAATTAACCTGAGGAATTGGAAACTTCAGACCTTGAATCGTCTCGCGCATCCAATTGACTTGCCCTGGGTTATCCAAAGCGGGCAAGGTATTCGGCAATAGACTCACCTGAGCAAATCCGCCCGCGATCGCCCCTTGCAACAGCACTGCCAACGTTTCGCGTTCCTCATGCCCCGGTTCCCCCGATCGGCTATACAAATCCACCAACCCCGGACCCAACAGCGCCCCCTCTGGGTTTAAAACCTCCGCACCATCAGGTTTTGAAAGCTGTGGAGCAATGGCTTGGATCTGACCTTGATTGAGAATGACATCACAGATACGATCGGAATCTGCAACGGGATCAAGCACACGAACCTGTGAAAGAAATTCCAGTGACATAGTAGGAAATGGAAGGATGAACGATCGGAACAGGAAACAATCTAATATTAAATCTTCTCGTGATAGGCAACAGCCCGATCCCCCTAAATCCCCCTTAAAAAGGGGGACTTTGAGCAGGACCATTCATTTTCCGGTCCCCCCTTATTAAGGGGGTTAGGGGGATCGGGACTCTGCTAATCACCCCATCATCACAATGCACCCGCAGCAGTCTTATCCAAAACCCCACCCAAGTGAATCGTAATATTAGCGGCGCGCAGGACAGGGGGCCGATCGCTACCATTCGCATAATCAATCACACTCACCGCACCATTGCCCTGTTTGAAATTCCAGAATGATGAGGGACCAGCACCTGAAACATGGCAGAGAATAGCTTTATTAATGGCATCGTGAGCCACGACTAAGGTTGTGGTGCCCGGTTTAGCTTGGGTGGCGATGTCATTCCATCCGGCGATCGCTCGCTTAAAGACATCATCCAGATTTTCCCCCTCAGGCATTTGCACCGTTTCGGGTTTCGCTTGCCATGCATCCAGTAATGCCCCGTCGGTAGCACGGATTTCAGATTCGAGTTTGCCTTCCCAGGTACCGTGGCTGATTTCCCACAGGTCTTGGCGGCCTTGAAGTTCGACACCGGGATGGTGTTTCAGAATCAATTCAGCAGTTTCCTTGGGGCGTGACATGGAACTGGTCACGGCTGCATCAATTTGCACCGATTTTAAAAACTCGCCCGCCTGTTCGCCTTGGCGTTGACCATTTTCATTCAAAGGAATATCAATCTGTCCCTGAAAACGTCCATCCCGATTCCAATTGGTTTCACCATGGCGCACGAGGAGAAGCCGTTTGACTTGATCGTGTTTGGGTTTCGGTAAGGGGGTGCCGAGGTGGGCGGTGAGGTTGAGGGATTCGATTTGGACGGGATCGCCCAGTTGATTCGAAAAATTCAGGACGCTGATGCAGCAGTTCGACTGTTCAATGCGCTGGTGCTGGGAGGCAGTGAGTCCGATCGCAGTATTAATCAACGCGCGATTAATGGCGCTGTGGGCCACCAGCAAAATTGTTTGGTTCGGGTGCTTTGGAATAGTCTCTTTCCAAAAGCGAGCCGCTTGTTTATAAAGTTCTAAAAACGGATACCCATCAACAGGCGTTCCATCCAGCGCATTTCCCACTAGACGCAACTCGTGGGGAGCAGATTTCCATTGGGCCATTTCGGTGGGATACTGCTTTTCAATATCCGTAAACATCATCTCTTCCCAGAGTTTAATGTCTACCTCTTTCAAATCCTCTGAATAAATAGTCTCGGGTGGGGACTGGAAGGCTTCGATCGCCAAAGCGGCAGTTTTTTTAGCCCGTTGCAGGGGACTGGAATAGATTGCATCAAACGAAATTCCCACTAATGCCTGTCCCACCTGTCCCGCCATGGTCTCACCCTTAGGCGTCAAGACGGACTTATCACAATGCCCCTGAACCCGCCCTTCGACGTTGTAGGTGCTCTCTCCATGCCGCACAATGATGACGCGGGTTGCCATGCCAGTCTCCTAATATTTGATGGGGTGCCATAGGTCGCCCACAATCCTACCGCATCCGGGTCTCTGCGTTGCACCTCATCAATCACTTGACAAGTCGAAGTCATTTCGACTACGCTTTAGTTCAAGAAAAGAGTTAAAACATTTCACAGGAGATTTTCTGTATGGCATTTCAAAATCGCGAAGGTCAAAAAGTCCCCACGGTAACGTTCCGCGCAAGGGCGAATGGGGACTGGGTGGATATTTCAAGTGAAGAGTTATTTGCAGGGCGCACGGTGGCAGTCTTCTCGTTGCCTGGAGCCTTCACGCCGACTTGTTCTTCGACTCACGTTCCGGGCTATAACCAGCTTGCAGGCGTATTGAAAGAAAATGGCGTCGATGAGATTGTTTGTTTGTCCGTGAATGATGGCTTCGTCATGGAGGAATGGTCGAAGGACCAAAAGGCGGAGAACGTGCGTTTCATTCCCGATGGCAATGGCGAGTTCACCGAAGGCATGGGTCTGTTGGTGGATAAGAATGATTTGGGTTTTGGGAGCCGATCGTGGCGCTATTCCATGATCGTCAAGGATGGCGTTGTGGAAAAGATGTTCATTGAGCCGGAGGAGCCGGGTGATCCATTCAAGGTCTCTGATGCGGAGACCATGCTGAACCATATCAACCCCAGTGCGGAGAAGCCTAAGAACATTTTCTTGTTTGCTAAGAAGGGTTGTCCATTCTGTGCAAAGGCGAAGGCCATGCTGCGCGATCGGGACATGAGCTATGAGGAAGTCTATGTCGGCGAAGATGTGAGCTTGTTGGCATTGAAAGCTGCAACGGGCGCACTGACGGTTCCACAGGTGTTTATCGATGGCAACCTGATTGGGGGATCGGAGGATTTGGAAGCTTACTTGGTGGGCTAGTTGTTTACGGCGACCTCATACCAAATCTGATAGTAAATGCAACACATCCTGGCAAACCGCCCCCCAGCCCCCAATTCTGGGGGAGCCGGAGCTAGGTTAGATTTCCGGTCCCCCCAGAATATAGCCCTTAGGGCATCTAAGAAAGGGGGTTAGGGGGCTTGATGTATAGCAATGACTAACTGATTTGGTATTAATCACGGGATGACAATCGCATCACCAAAGTACCTGCAATTAAATCATGGAGTGCTTGTCGTTTAGGATTAAACAGAACCATGAGATAGCCCACGCAGAGCAGTAACGCTGATAACAAGGTGCTGAAGTATCTTGCAGTCGATCGCCAGAAACTAATTTGTCTACCATTGAGGTCCGTCACTTGAAGACCCATGACCCGTTTCCCAAGGGTTGCTCGCTTGGACGAGCTTTCTTGAAGCGAGTAATAAATCCACCCAATCATTAAACCAATCAAACCTTGTAGGATGATTTCTTTTAAATTTATGGTGGCGGAGGTAGCGAGGTTAAAGATTCGATTGACCAATGAATTAATGATGCTGAGAATCACACTATCAATTAAAGCGGCGATCACTCGTTGCCAAAAGGATGCGTAGGGGACGGAAGATTGTTCTAAATTGAAGGTCATGGGATAAGCCAATAGTAGAGAGTGAATTGAATCTGGATAAAATGATGGATGAATCGTTCAATAAATCAATCGTAGCTTTAGCTCATTCATCCTTCATGAGGCTCTCGACTCAATTCTAAAAGGCGTCTAGGTCTTAAGACCCAGACTAGCCAGAGCGTCGCATCCTGATAGAATAGAAGCTGTCTTTTTCAAGACAGCTTTAAACCCTTTATCTTCAGTAGTTTTATGTCTGTTCGAGTTCGCATTGCTCCGAGTCCCACCGGAAACCTCCACATCGGGACCGCCCGCACCGCCGTCTTTAATTGGCTCTATGCCAAAAACAAAGGGGGCAGCTTTATTTTACGGATCGAAGACACTGACCTCGAACGATCGAAACCTGAATTTACCCAAAACATTCTAGATGGGTTGAAATGGCTCGGCTTGAATTGGGATGAGGGACCCATTTTCCAAACCGATCGTACTGCACTCTACCAAACCAAAATTCAATCCCTCCTCGACCAAGGCTTAGCCTATCGCGCCTACGACACCCCCGAAGAAATCGAAACCATGCGCGCCCGCCAAAAGGCCCGCAACGAAGCCCCCCGCTACGACAACCGCCACCGCAATCTAACCCCAGACCAAATCGCCGCCTACGAAGCCGAAGGTCGCACTGCCGTCATCCGATTCAAAATCGAGGACAGCCGCGAAATCACCTGGACCGATTTAGTCCGGGGCAATGTGTCCTGGAAAGGACGGGATCTAGGCGGCGATATGGTCATTGCCCGTGCCTCTAATACTGGGACGATCGGCGCACCGCTATACAACTTTGTCGTGGTGGTCGATGACATTGATATGGGAATTACCCAAGTGATTCGCGGTGAAGATCACATTGGCAACACACCCAAACAAATTCTGCTCTACGAAGCGCTCGGGGCAACGGTTCCAGAGTTTGGCCATACGCCGTTAATTTTAAATGAAACAGGCGCAAAACTGTCAAAGCGTGATGGTGTCACGTCAATTTTTGACTTTAAAAAAATGGGCTATACTGCGGCAGCTTTTTGCAATTACATGACCTTACTAGGCTGGTCGCCGATCGAAGGCATGGACGAGATTTTCTCTTTAGAGTCCGCCAGCAAAGTGTTTGGTTTCGATCGGGTGAATAAGGCGGGGGCGAAGTTTGATTGGGATAAGCTCAATTGGATTAACAGCCAATATTTACATGCGATGCCTGTTCCAGAATTAACAGACTTACTCATTCCCTATTGGCAGGAAGCAGGATTTGCCTTTGACCCGATCGCCGATCGCCCTTGGTTAGAACGCCTCGTCGCAGTCATCGGCGCAAGCCTAGCTAAACTGACCGATGCCGTTGAAATGGCCGAGTACCTATTCACTCAAGCCGTCACGCCCACCGAAGACGCCACAAAACAATTGGGTCTCGATGGCGTTAAAGATGCCTTGAGTGCAGTGCTAGCGGCTATTCCAACGGAGGCATTAACTGAGGAATCTGCCAAAGCGATCATTGATGCAGTGGTCAAAGAGAAAGGGGTCAAAAAAGGACTAGTCATGAAGTCATTGCGGGCTGGATTGACGGGTTCACTGCAAGGTCCTGATTTAATGCAATCTTGGCTATTGCTGAATGCCAAAGGCTGGGATCGCATTCGATTAACCGGGGCGATCGGCTAAAGCATTCATCGTCACTGCAGGCTATTCGACTTGAGCCTCGCCTGTAATAGGACTCCAAGTCTGGATAGCTTGCAGTGAACTGGTGATTGATTGGATTCTAACCAACCGATTTACTGAATGCCGTCATGTCACGGGTGTAGCGATCGTCTAGGCTGGGGGAGTGCGATCGATTACAAGCCCATTCGTTCTCTCGCAGCCGCAGAAGGATACAATCCCCGATCGATCAAAATCTGCCGTTCTACCAAACGATCGCGATCGTTAAACCCCAAAATTCTAGCCGTCGCTTCTCCGATCGCACTGACAGGACTGATCACCGCTCCTTCTAGGCAAAAATGGTCACTCCAGAGATCGCGTCGAGGATTATAAAACCTCACAAATTCCTGCGTTTCCCAAATAATAGAACCCACATCACTACCTTTATATCGGTTACAAAAAATGCAGGCATGAGCAAGATTCGTCGCATCATTCGGACCACCATGCTTAAGGCTGATAATGTGATCGATCGAGCATCCAAAAATCGTATCGTCATCATGAATCAAACAATATTCACACAAACGATCGGCACGATTGATCACTAATCTACGCAAATCCTGGGATAAATAAGGACGTTCCATACAACTCTATGCTGCGATAAGATGTTGATGAGCACGAGCTTTAGCAAGGCGAAGAAGATGTTCTAACATCATATATTGATCAAGTTCGGCTTTCTCAGGCGCAGTCAATAGTGAATTTTTCTCACGAAATATCAGATCTGCAACTCGTTCCTTAGCCTCTTCAGACGGCTGAAAAGCAATCAGACTTTTCGGAGTAATACCTGCCGCAATAAAACTAATGATTTCATCATAGGCAGTTGAAGTTTCGATCGGCATAACAATGCTCCTGATTACGCTCTACCCCTAGCTTAACCTATTCAGTCGCCCTACCTCAAGACTGATGGAGTTTTGCGATCGATTAGAAGCATCGATAGGTCTCCGACCGACTACGTCAACGAAGCCACCAAAATCAAACAAACCGATTTACTGAATACCATCATGTCACGGGTGTAGCGATCGTCTAGGCTGGGGGAGAGCGATCGATAAGACATTCTCAATTAAAAAATCCCCAACTCAAATTGACATAAGTTTTTCTTAATTCGTAGCCCGATAACTTGATTCTGAAATCCCCAACTGAATTAAAAAATCTCTAACTCAATTTAGAAGATTTCAAATTCGATCGAGAAATCCCCAACTCAAATTAAAGGACAGATTAACCGATCGGACTCGCCTCAAGACTGCTGAGGAAGTGCGATCGCTACACCTATTAAAACTAACTCGGCTTACAATCGAGAAAGCTCAACGAATCTGGATCTAACGAAGATGCGATCGCAGACTCCAGTACAGCTTCGATCGGATATCCAATTTCATCAGCACGACTATAAAAGGCATCCCGAATATGTTTCGGTAATTTCTCAAGAAACGCCATTGCCGTTGCCGCATCCAAATGATTCACTACTTCGATCACTTGCATCATCAATCCCTCATGATATTCTACGCAATACTCCAAACTTGATAGATCTTAGCTTACCCGATCGCCCCATCCCAAGAGTACTGAGGGAATGCGATCGTCTAGGCTGGGGGAGAGCGATCGGATCTATGATATTTATATCGACCGAGCATTGAGGAAAATCACCACATGTTACAGACATCCGCCGAGTACAAAACCTGGATCATCCACCTCAAAACACGGCTGCGATCGCTCCAAATGAAAGCCGCCGTCTCAGTCAACGCGGCACTGCTGGAGTTTTACTGGGAACTGGGCGCAGACATTGTGGACAAGCAGAAAAATAGTACTTGGGGCGATGGCTTTTTGAAGCAACTGAGTGCTGATTTAATGGCTGAATTCCCCGAGATGAAAGGATTTTCCAAGCGGAACCTAGAACAAATCCGCCGCTGGTACAGCTTCTATGCTCATGATCCTGAAATTGCGAAACAAGCTGTTGCGCAATTGAGTCAAATTCCATGGGGACATAACATCATGATCGTTGCCAAATGCCAATCCACCCAAGAAGCTCTCTATTACGTCGAAAACACGATCGCCCACGGCTGGAGTCGAAACGTCCTCACCCACCAAATCGAAAGCAAACTTTGGGAACGCGAAGGACGATCGATTGCCAACTTTGCGGCAACACTACCCAAACCCCAATCCGATCTCGCCCAACAAACCCTAAAAGATCCCTATATCTTCGACTTTTTAACGCTAGACAAAGATTACAACGAACGAGATTTAGAACGGGGATTGATTGCACATATTACGCAATTTCTATTGGAGATGGGCGCAGGGTTTGCTTATTTGGGGCGGCAGGTAGCGCTTCAGGTCGGCGATCGGGAGTTCTTTTTAGACTTGCTGTTCTACCATACCCATTTGCATTGCTACGTCGTCATCGAACTCAAAACCGGAGATTTTGAACCCGAACATGCCGGGAAACTCAATTTCTATCTCAAAGCCGTAGACGAACAACTCCGACGATCGGGCGATCAGCCTACGATCGGACTCTTACTCTGCAAACAGCGAGATCGGCTCGTCGCAGAATGGGCGCTGAGTGATGTGAACAAACCTATTGGAATTTCAGAATATCAAATTACCCATGATTTACCAGAGGAGGTTCGATCGAGCCTGCCCAGCATCGAACAAATCGAATCAGAACTCTCTTAATCCTTACGATCGTCCTGAAGTTCAACGGCTAATTAGACTCAAACGAAAACCGCCGCCGTTTTCCATCAAACTTGATACAACATTGATTCAAAATATCTCGCCCTAAAATCATTCTTTGAGCACCACCAATTAGTCTAGCTTCACACGAAAGGACCTTAACACCCACAAAAGAAACTTCCCCGAGAGTAAAACTAACCCGACAGGGATAGCCGATCGTATTTCCTCCGCCCACACCTGTAATTAACTCCTTCGTCTTCAGCACAGGAAGCTGAAGAATTGAAACAGCCTCAAGTGGAATCAACGTACAATCTGACCCCGTATCTAAAAAAGCCTCGATCGGGTATTCGCGTTGACGGCTTTCGTCAGGATGAGCCAATAAAAGATTAAGAATGGGCGCAAATGGAATCGCAAGATTATCTGAAATCTTTGTGTAAGAATACTCAATCATGCATCGATCGGACTGCGAAACGCACCGCCAACGTGGTAAACAGGCTCTTCAACCGTAACCCACTGCATCAGAATATCGCGGTAGCCATACTTGTGATAAACCCGCTCCGCCATCGCCCGATCGTCCCAATCATGATCCAAAACTTGCCCATCTTCAAAGGCAACATATTGATTGAGATAATTTTTCAACAACTCAGGCTTCGTCGCCTCAAAGAGCGATTGTTGGCGATCAAGATACTCTAATCGATCGCGATCAATATATTGGGATAGTTCTTCCTGTGTCATAAAAAGCAACCTCCTGACGAGTATTTATAAATCTACTCCAGCACACTCAGTAAAACTATTCTAGCGCACCCATTGTTCAATTGATATTCCACAGGAGCTGCGCCTATGACTGCAACGATCGTTTCAATGCCGCCAGCTCCGCATCAATCTCATCCGCCTCACCCAATGCCTCAAATCGTTTTTCCAATTGATTATCGCTGAGGTCCTTCGCCAGCTCCGCCTGCGCCTCCAAATTCAAAACCTTATCTTCCATATTTTCAAACGCCTTCAAGACATCGCTCGTCCCCGTCGTATCTAATAGATCCGTCAACTGCAAAGACGCCTCAGCCGATCGTGCCCGAGCAATGTACAGATCTTTCTTATTCTTCAGTTCAATGACTTGACCTTCGAGCTTCCGAAGATTTTGTTTTAAATTGGCAATCAATTGGAGTTGCTCTTTCTGCTGCAATCCCATTGCTGTCGCCGTTGATTGATAGGCACGGCGACGAGTCAGCGCATCATGGGCCATCTCCTCATTTCCCTTAGACAGCGCAAGTTCAGCTTTACGGTAGTATTCCTCCGCTTTCGAATTCGCTTGATGCTGCTGCCGATCGGTCCGTTTTTGCAACGCGATCGACTGCGCCACTGCCTGCCGAAGATTGACTAGATCCACCTGCAACTTCGCCACAATCTGCTCTAGCTGTTGCTCAGGATCTTGGCGCTTCGTCAATTGGTCATTGACCGTCGCCTTCAGCACACGGGACATGCGATCGAAAAAAGCCATAGTCACACCGCAAATGAAACCATTCGCCCTAAACGTCACTATCCATTGTGACAGATCCAGGCCAGAGCAGGGAGCCTATTTCTGCACCTCAACCCCATCGAAGCCTTGCTGCTTCAACTGCTGAACCTTCGCCTCTGCTGCCTCACGACTCGAATAGGTCTCACCCATTTGAATCACCGCACCATTCTCACCATTCTTGAAATAAGCCCCAGAATCAGACTTCTGCGCCCGCTCCAGATCCGTATCCCCGGTGTAGGGAATCTCCACGCGATAGCCACCCGTCGGAGGCACAGGCACCGTCGTCTCCACAGGCGGAATCGAAGTCGGCGTCGAAGGCGCTGGAGGCAATTCTACGGTCCGCACAGGTTGAGGAGCCGCCGATCGGGCAGGCGCTGGATAGCTCTTCTGGGGCTGAGCTGGACGATAGAGAGAAGGCTTCGGTTTGGCTGCAGGTTGAGCTGCGATGTTGCTGGGT
>JAAFJU010000007.1 GCA_013298165.1 Synechococcales cyanobacterium bin31.maxbin.ball.101
GGACGCGGAAGTATTCGGTGAAGTAGTAGTCGGGGGAGCCGTAGTGGTGGATGACGTCCATGAAGGCGCGATCGGTGACGTCTTGCATGGGGGCTAGGGCGCTTTGGGGGAGGGACATGACGGGGGGGAGGGTTTTGGGTCATTATTTTATCGCAGATTAGTTGCGATTGATGGGGATTCGATCGGAGGGGGTTTTCGTGGGGTGGATGCGTTGCTTCGCTTAACGCATCTTACGGATCTCGGGGGGATGGGTCTCGGGGGATGGGGCTTGGGGGGATGGGGCTTGGGGTTGGAGGTGGCCGTCTTCCATGTGGACGATGCGATCGGCGATGTCCAGGATGCGGTTGTCATGTGTCACCATCAGGATGGTGCAGCCTTGGTCTTTGGCTAGTTTTTGCATCAGTTCGACGACTTCGCGGCCTGATTTGCTGTCCAGGGCGGCGGTGGGTTCGTCGGCGAGGATGATTTTGGGGCGGCTGACTAAGGCGCGGGCGATCGCGACTCGTTGCTTTTGACCACCCGATAAATCTGATGGATAGTAGTTGATTCGATCGGCTAAGCCAACTTGTTCTAGCATTTGCGCCGATCGCGCTTTCATTTCGGTTACTGAGAATTGCGGATGCACTTCCAATCCCATCCGAACATTCTGCAATGCCGTCAAACTTCCATGCAAATTATGAGCTTGAAAAATATAGCCAATCTGTCGTCGCACCATCATGCGTTTACGATCGTTTGCCCCGCGCAACTCCTCACCTAAAATTTGTAACCGCCCCTCCTGACCCGATCGCAGCGCCCCCATTAACGTCAACAACGTCGTTTTTCCCGAACCCGATGGACCCGTCATCAAAATAATTTCCCCCCGATCGATCGTCAAATCAATCCCGGACAACACCTGTTTCCGCAATTGGCCTGTGCCAAAATAATGATTCAACTTTTCGATCGCAATCACACTGTTCATAATGCCTCCTAAAAAATATCCGCTGGATCAGCCGATTGCAATTTCCTAGTCGCGATCGTCCCCGAAATCAAACATAAAACGATCGTCATCATCAACACCGTCGCCGCCCGCGTCACCGTCATAAAAATCGGCAACCCCGTCCCATTCCGAGCCAACGTATAAAGCCCCAACGCCCCCGCCATCCCAGGAACAAACCCCAACATCGCCAAAATCAACGCCTCCTCAAAGATCACCGCCAACAAAAAGCCATTCCCATACCCCATCGCCTTAAACGTCGCATACTCCGCCATATGCGCATTCACATCCGTAGACAACACCTGATAAACCACCACAATCCCAACAATAATCCCCATAAATACACCAATACTAAAAATAAACCCGATCGATGTATTCCGTTGCCAATACCCCTTCTCAAACTCAATAAACTCCGTCTTCGTCATCACCAACGTATCATTCGGCAAATGCTGTCGAAGCTGAGCCACCACCCGATCGGCATCCGCCCCCGGCGACAACTTCAGCATCCCCAGCGACACATTTTGCGCAGGACGTCGAGGAAACAATCTCAAAAAGTTTTGATCGCTTGTAATCAAATGACCATCCGTCCCAAAGGATGATCCGATCGAAAACGTCCCCGCCAATGTAATGGTCTTCCGATCGACTTCCGTAGTTACTTTCTCACCTGCATTGATTTTTTTAATCGCCTCACCATAGGTTCCCCGCGAGTTTTTATCGAAGAGATAAGTATCGGGGAGTTTGGTCCGATCGAGATGTTCTTTAACATCAGGAAGATTGATTGCGAGAAAATCTGGCTCAAACCCAATCACCCGAATTGCCGTCTCTTTCCGGGTTTGAGGATTACGCCAGACGACGTTGTTGATATACATGGGATGGGCTGATTCCACACCCACGACATCTTGCGCCTGTAAAAGTCTACGACGGGGAATCGTTGCAAGATTACCAAAATTTAAGGCTTGAGGACTGAAAATGACCGCATCCGCATTCAAGATTTGATGCGATCGGACGCTACTGTCATAAAGCGCATCTTGGAATCCCATTTGCATGAAAATCAACACATCCGCAAACGCAATCCCAGAAAGTGCAACCAGCAATTTACCCTTTTGATGACTCAGTTGCAGCCACCCGAGAGGCGTTCGGCGTTGGAAAAGATTAAACATAATGGTTTAGAAAGAAGTTCATGTTCCCCCAGAATTGGGGGCTAAGGGACCTGAGCCATTGCAATGACAGGTGAATTTAAGAATCAGTGAGGATTTTGGCCGTGATTTGGGCGTTGGTGAATTGGGCGACTTTTTGACTGGAATCGGGATCGAGTTCAATGCGGACTTCAATAACTCGGGCGTCGGTATTGGTCGTGGCATCCGTATTGGTCAGGCTTTGACGCAAAACTTTTTGACCGATTTCTTTGACGGTGCCTTTGAGTTCACCGTCGATCGCCGCCGCACTCACCATGGTTTTCTGCCCCAGTTTTACCCGCTGCCGATCGCTTTCATACACCTCCACGATCGCCATCATTTTGCGCGTTTGGCCCAGATCCACAATGCCATCTGGAGCAATCTTTTCCCCCGATCGCGTGTAGATTTTCAACACCGTTCCATCCTGGGGCGATCGAACATAGGCTTGCTCTAGATCAGCCGCCGCTTTGGTACGGGCCGCTGCCGCTTGGCGGACTTCGGCTTGAGCCGTCTGGACATCGACGGGCCGGACTTCGGCAATGCGATCGAGTGTAGAGTCCGCCGCATCCACTTGCTCCGATCGGGCAGATTGACTGCGCTCTAGAGCTGCTTTGGCTTCGCGGATTTGCTGTGCAAGCGTATTGCGGGCACGTTCCGCTTCAGCCGCCGCTTCTTGACCGCGACGAAACGCGGTTTGGGCGGTTAGGCGTTTGCTATCTCGCAGCGAGGCAGAGGTGGCTCCGGCTTCGTACAAGGTCTGGTAGCGATCGGCTTCGAGTTGGGCATTGTCGTAGTCGGCTTGGAGTCGAAATTTCGTGGCTTTTTGGGTGTTGAGGATGCCATCGAGATCGGCCTCCAGCCGAGCAATCACAGCCGTCTGGGTATTGAAATCACCCGTCCGTTCAGCATTCAGACGAGCCACTTCCGATCGTTGCGCTTGGATTTCGCCACTTTTAGCCCCAGACTGCACCTGGGCCAGCTTGGCTTGGGCCACATTAACCTGCTCATCCGCCTGTTGAAGTGCCGCTTCCAGACGAGGCTGACTATTCAAAACGGCAATAATATCCCCAGTTTTGACGCTATCCCCTTCCTTAACTTTCAAAATTTCCAGCCGACTTCCATCGTTACTGCTGGGAGCAGACAGCTTGATAATCTGGCCTTTCGGTTCGAGGCGACCGAGGGCTGTGACGCTTTTGAGTTCGGGTGCGACGGGAGCAGTGGAAACTTGGGGAGTGGGCGTAGACTGGCTCATGACGATGCGAGTGCCTGCAATCCCAATTCCTAATGCCAAAGCCCCAGTGATCAGGAGGGGCGTTTGCCCGATTATTTTTTCAGAAATTCCTTTCAAGATAGTCATAGAAGACGCTCACTGAATTCGTAGAGAGAATTTGGTGATGGAAATGAGTCGATTGAAGAGGCTTGCAGAAACTATACTGAACAGTCTAGTCTGGTTGTGAGGCTATTAAAAACTAAACTGAACCGTCTAGTCAAGTGGATCAAGAGAGAAATAATGCGGAAAATTGGCATTAGACTATCTGTCAACACCTGTTTCAACACCCAACGATGCCCAACCTAATTGTCCCTCGATCGAAGCCCGAGCAAATTCTCCATGGAGCCATGCAGGAGTTTTTGGCGCGGGGGTATGCGTCGGCGAGTATGGACCGGGTGGCGTCGCTGGCGGGTGTGGCGAAGGCGACGGTCTACAGTCATTTTCGGGATAAGGAAAGTTTGTTTAAGTCCTTGGTGGAATCCATGGCCAGACAGCGAATGCAGGCGATCGTCTCCAGGCTAGACATGAATCTGCCCTCTCGGGAGGCTTTAAAAAATTTATTTTGCTATGCCGTCGAAGATTGCTATGAAAACCCAGAATTCCACGACTTTAAACGGGTTTTAGTTGGGGAATCAGGACGTTTTCCAGAATTAGCGAAGACCTTTGTAGAACATCTCAGTAAGCCTGGAATTGAGATCTTGACGGCTTATTTTCGGGACAGTCCAGAGTTTGATTTTCCGGATCCTGAAGCGATCGCTCGCATTGTTATTGGTGCGATGATTCATTTTGTATTGGTGCAAAAGATCATGCATGGCGAAGAAATTATTCCCATGGAAATCGATCGGCTCATTGCTGGACTAGAGTATTTGTTATTCCGATCGCCTTAACTGAAAGGTCATCGCTTAAAAACAGATGGACAAGATTCACACTATAATGATCTGAAATGCTCAAGATATCTCCCGGAGTCCAGCGATATGCTTGCGATTTCCTCACCTACCCGATCGTCAGAATCATCAGAGCCAAAGCTTTACGATCGAGACTTTCATGCCTGGACTGAAACCATGGCAGAAGCCTTACGATCGCGTCATTGGTCTGACTTGGATATTGAAAACTTAGTTGAGGAGATAGAAAGCTTGGGGCGACGTGAGCGACAGGAATTAGGAAATCGTTTGGGAGTTCTAATCGGACACCTTCTGAAATGGGAATACCAACCCGCACAACGTAGTAATAGCTGGCGTGCAACCCTGCGAGAACAACGTCGCCGTATTCAAAAGCTGCTCCTCGAAAGTCCTAGCTTAAAACCTTATGTTTCAGCCGCGATCGTAGAGGCATATTTGGATGGTCGAGATTTGGCGATTCAGGAGACCAACTTACCGGATGAGACCTTTCCGATCGATTGCCCCTACGACTTTGAAACAGCGATCGATGCAGAGTTTTTTCCCGATTGAGCCAATTCATCCCTGGTGCGATCGGTCAGAAATACTCCAACCGATCGCACCAGGTTTTACTTAACCACCCGTAATCGACATCCCTTCCACCCAAACGTTGGGAGCGACGCCCGATCCGGTGAATTCAGTTTTGGGTTCGACGTAGATAATGGACTTGAGGACGGTGCGGATGTCGCCTGCGATCGTCGCCGATTCCACACTGGTTTTGACGCCTTTGTTGACTAACCAACCGTTAAACGGCAGCGAAAACGACCCTTGCAAGGACTGAACACCTGCATGGAGCGCTTCTAGGTCATCGATCAAAATCACGTTCTCTGCGGTGTCGAGGCTGTAGGTTTCCGTCGCGGGTTCGCCTGCAAAGAGATGCAGGAAGTTGCGGCTGACTCCCACTTTAGCGCCCATGCTGGCATTGCCTGTGGGCTGAGTGTTCATGCGTTTGGCAGTGCCTGCGCTATGGATGAAACTGGTGAGGACGCCGTTGGTAATCAGTGGCACTTTGCGAGTGGGAGTGCCTTCGCCATCAAACCCGGATGCCCCCAGGTTTTCGGGGTGATGTTCGTCGTCGTTGATGGACAGTAGAGGGGAGGCGATCGTTTCTCCTAAAGACTCAGCCGTGGAAAGACTTTGGTTATCCAAAATGCTTTGGGCATTGAACATATTTGAAAACGCCCCGACCAATCCCAAAATGGCTTCAGGAGAGAACACCACACGGTATTTCCCGGTTTCGATTTTGGCGTAGTTGAGGTGGCTGATGGTTTTTTCGGCGGCTTCTTTGATGCAACCGTCGATGTCGAGATCGTCCACTTTGTAGGCAATGCGGAACGCTCCACCACTGCGCGGTTTTTTGTCAGGTTCTTCTGCTTTGGTGTAAAGGTAAACGGAAGAAATGGCGTGGGCTTCGTGACGGGTTGCGCCGTTGCTGTTGATGTAAAAGCGTTCGGATGCTTTTTCGGCGAGTCCGTTGTAGGGCACAGCCGCGATCGCCTCATGGGAATCCACCAACTCTTTCTCAGCACGCGCTAAGGTCCCCAGAAGTTTTGAAACGGGAGATGGCTCAAATGTGGGGGCTGGGTGAGAGGCGATCGGCGTAGTCGCTTCGGGGCTGAAGTCTGGAATGTTTTCCTTAGCTCCGAAAGCGCTGGCTTCGTAGGCGGTTTTTAATGCCAGTTCAAGACCTGCGCGATCGACATCGGTGGTCGAAGTAATGCCGACGGGACCTGCTGGATTCCACACGCGAACGGTGACGCCCGATCGTTGGGAGGCTTTCATTTGCTCGGGTTCACCTTCGTTCACTTGAACGCTGGTTTCATCAACGGTGGAGCCGAAAATATCAAATTTTGCAATGCCGAGTTTTGCAGCGGCTTCTTTTGCATCTTGGGCGATCGTTTGGATTTTAGACATGATTGGTTTAGGAAAAATGGAGAATGGTTTTATAGACGGGCTAGTCCTTACGGACGTAAACTACGACTCCGCTCAGCCCTCGTTGGCTGGTGGAGTGAATTTATTCCGGGCTAGTCCTTGCGGACGTAAACTTCGACTCCGCTCAGCCCTCGTTGGTTGGAATGTATTCGTCAGACTCCAACTCCACTCCACCCCAACATCTTCGGGGGCTGAGCGGAGTCGAAGCCCGAACCCTACCGACCGCCAACGGTCATAGAATTCACTTTCAAATGAGGCTGGCCGACCGTCACATAGACGCTACCGCTCACCGATCCACAGAACCCCGCCGCCAAGCCCAAATCCTGGGATGACATCGAAATTTCCTGCATCATATCCACAGCGGTACCAATCAACGTGGCACCCTTCAGAGGCTTATCAATCTTGCCGTTCTTAATCAAATAGGCTTCATCCACCGCAAAGTTAAAATCACCCGTCGGTCCAACGCTACCGCCGCCCATCTTTTTGCAATACAACCCATTGTCGATCGAAGCAAACAAATCATCATTGCTGAACTTACCCGGAGCAATGTAAGTATTCCGCATTCGGCTTGCAGCAGCATGGGTGTAACCCTGACGACGACCGCTTCCCGTGCGAGGATGGCCTGTTTTCATTGAACCTGCCCGATCGCTGATGAAGTTTTTCAAAATGCCGTTTTCGATCAGCAAGGTGCGCTGTGCAGGCATTCCTTCGTCGTCCATGTCGATCGTCCCAAAGGCATCCTTAGTCAAGCCTTCATCCCAAGCGGTGAGATTTTCATGGGCGATCTTTTGACCTTTTTTATGCTCAAACGGCGTGGTTTTGCGCTGGATTTGTGTGGTTTCCAACAAGTGTCCACAGGCTTCGTGGAAGATCACGCCGCCAAAGGCATTGGCCATGACGAGGGGATAGGTTCCGGATTCGACGAAATCGGCGTAGAGCATTTTGCCTGCGGATTCGGAAACGTCGTCTGCGGTTTGGTCGTAGTCCCAGGATTGGAGGAAGCTGGGGTCGCTGGTGTTACCGATGCGCTGGTTGATACTCGATCGGTGATCGCCGTCCACGCACAGCAAATTGTATCCAACGGATTGAGTCAAGCGAATGTCACGAGCAAAAGTGCCGTCGCTGCCTGCCACGAGGACTTCCTGCCAATCGCGGAAATAGGCGGCTTTGCGGGATTGCACGTGACTGGCTTTTTTGGCGAGGGCGCTGTTGGCGGCGAGGAGGACTTCACCCATTTGTTCCATGGAGGTGGAAGCCGCTAGCCAGCCTTCTTTACCACGGGCTTTGCCGTAGTCACGGAACATTTCGAGGTTGATTTCGGGGATGAAGGCGGAGGCTCCGGGGAGGCTCAGGCCAATGATTCCCAAGGCTTTCTCCAGGGCGAGACGCAATCCGTTGAAAGAGAGATCGTTCGTGGAGACGTAGCAGTCGGCTTTACCTCGGAAGACGCGAACTCCGGCTCCGGTGGATAGACGGGGGGCGATGCTGGTGATGGCGTCGTCTTCGGCCATGCAGTTAATGAAGTTGACGCGCTCTAAAAAGAATTCCACAAAGTCTGCGCCTGCTGCCCGTCCCAATCCTAAGAGTGTCGAGAGGGGTGCAGCCCAGCTTTCGTCGAAGCATCGCGGAGTGGCGCTGTAGGTTAGGTTCGAGAGTTCTTGGGTGATGAGTAGAGGGGTGGCGAGCATGGAGGACCTTTAGTGGTGAGTTTACTGATTGTAACAAAAGCTTACGGCTTCGGTTTGGGGCTTTTTGGGTGAGGGACGATCGGATCCCCGCCAGATCTCTATCCGATCCCGGTTCGATCCCCGCCAGATTCTCGTGCTTTGTGTGGGGTTTGGGTTCGGGAAGCGAACCCTTACAGTCTCAGGTACAGTCTCAGGTTCGCCCGTAGCCGTAGGGGCATGGCTTGCCGTGCCCCAGACACCATGAGGGATGTTTAAGGCATAATAAATATCTTGCAGAAGACCCGATTTTTAGGATTCCTGACCATGGCGATCGGCACTCCCACGACCCAGAAGCAAGCACCTGGACCCAGCCCATTTGCAACGCCCAATCCCCCAAAGCAGACCAGAACGTTTCCCCTTCGCATCGTCTTGATTGTGCCCTTTATTTTGCAGCTTCTGGGGGCTGTGGGACTTGTTGGCTATCTGTCCTATCGCAACGGCGAACAGTCCGTTAACGATCTCGCCAATAAACTCATGGATGAAGTGGGAAGTCGGGTCGTGGATAATCTGGATACTCACGTTCAGATTCCAAAACAACTCAATCAAGCCAAACTCAATGCGATCGCCACCGGAACCCTCAACCCGACGAAAGTGGACGGCTGGGAGAAGTTTCTCTGGTACCAAATCCAAGGCTATCCCTACATCAATATCACCAGCATTGCCATGGGCAGCAGCGACTACCGCGCCGCTGAAAAACTCTCCAATGGCAGCACCCGCATGAATGTATCTGGGGAGAATACTCAACAGACCTTCTACTCCTACGAAACCACGGACAAGGGCGATCGGACGATCGTGGCCTCCAAAATTCCCGATGCCGACGTGCGCAAGCATTCCGGATTCATGCAAGCGGCTAAAGCGGGAAAACCGATTTGGACCGATCCCTACGTTTCGTTTTTAGAACCCACCTTGATTCTGAGCGAAATGCATCCCTTGAAAAATGCCAAGGGCCAACTGGATGCGGTCTTGATCGCCTCATTGCGACTGGACTACTTGGGCAAATATCTCAGCACGCTCAAAACTAGTGCCACGGGTCAAGTCTTCATCATGGAGCGCAGCGGCAAACTGATCGCCACCTCCAGCAGTGAACTCCCCTTCCGCATCGACTCGAAAAAACGCGAACTGATCCAAGCCACCGACAGCAAAAATCCCCTCACCAACGCCACCGCCCAAGCCCTCAAAACCCGCTTCTCCCTCGAAAATCTCAAGACAGAACAGCGGTTTAATTTCGTCGATACCGAAGGCCGATCGCAATTTGTCCGAATTTTGCCCTTTAGCGATCCAGATGGACTAGACTGGCTCGTGGCCGTGGTGGTGCCGGAGTCTGATTTTATGAGCCAAATCAAAGAAAACCGCCGCAATACCATTCTGCTCAGTCTCGGAGCCTTGGGACTCGCCCTTGGGATCGGCATCTGGACCGTGCGCTGGGTCGTGCGCCCGATCGGCGACCTCAACCGCGCCGCCCGTGCGATCGCCAGCGGAGACTGGAGCCGCACGCCCAATATTGACCGATCGGATGAAGTCGGCGAACTGGCCACTTCCTTTAACAGCATGGCCAGTCAACTCCAGACCTCCTTTCAACAACTCGAAGACGCGAACCAAACCCTGGAAATTCGCGTCGCCGATCGCACCAAAGAACTCTCCGAAACCCTCGTCAATCTCCAAACCACTCAGCTCGAACTGGTTCAATCCGAAAAAATGGCGGCTCTCGGTCAACTGGTCGCAGGCATCGCCCACGAAATTAACACCCCGATCGGAGCTATCCGCGCCGCCAGTGGCAACTCCCTCCAAGCCCTAGACCTGTCCCTGGCCAAGCTTCCTGAACTCATGCAAATCTTGGATGAGCAAAACCGATCGCAATTTTTTGACCTGATCGATCGCAGCCTCACCAGCACCCCACTCCTCAGCACCAAAGAAAAACGCCAAGCCAAACGCAACCTCATGCCAGAACTGGAAACCCTAGGCATGGAAGACTCTCGCCAAATCGCAGACAGCCTGATCGACATGGGCATCTACGACAATCTCACCCCGTTTAGCAACCTATTCCAACATCCCCAATCCGCCTTCATCCTAGACGTGGCCTACAATGTCGCTCGACTCAAGGGCAATAGCACCACCGTTCAAATGGCCGTCGATCGCGTCGCCAAAATCGTCTTTGCCCTCAAAAGCTACGCCCGCCGCGACCACTCCACCAACAGCACCCTCGCCCAAGTCACCGATGGACTGGACACCGTCCTCACCTTGTATGAAAACCAACTGCGCGTCGGCATCGAAGTCAAACTCAACTACCAACCCCTGCCCACGATCGAATGCTACCCCGACGAACTCAACCAAGTTTGGAATAACCTGGTCCACAACGCCATTCAGGCCATGCAGGGAAAAGGCACGCTAGAAGTGATCACCCGATCGATCAATCCCAGTCAAATTCAAGTTCAAATTATTGACAGCGGCAGTGGTATTCCAGAACACATATTGCCCCGAATTTTTGAACCCTTTTTTACCACTAAACCGATCGGGGAAGGCAGCGGACTGGGACTGGATATTGTCAAAAAAATCATTGACAAACATCAAGGAACCATCACCGTCGCCAGTCAACCCGGAAAAACATGCTTTACAGTCGTATTACCCAAAGTTTTAGAGAAAAATGAATAGTGTTGTAATCTGGAAGAGTCTATGCAGTGTTTATATAATGTCCTAAAACATGTTTTATAAATGTTTCATACAACCTCTATACGATGTTAGGTGTGCGTCCGTATGGTAAATCCAGTTACTCAATCTCAAAACGCGACCAAGGCAATCCTCTGTGTCGATGACGAAGAAAGTATTCTAGACAGCCTCAAAGAACAACTGAAGCGATCGTTTGGGCGGCAGTTCTTGTATGAGACGGCCAACAGTGCAGAGGAAGCCCTTGAGGTGATTGATGAACTCGTGGGGGATGCGATCGATGTCTTGATTATTGTGTCTGATTGGCTGATGCCGGGAACCCGAGGCGACGAATTTCTCGTCCAAGTGCATCAACGTTATCCTGAAATCGTCACCATTATGCTCACGGGACAAGCCGACGAATCGGCGATCGATCGCGCCCGTCAAGAAGCGAACCTCCACACCTGCCTCCGCAAGCCTTGGCGTGAGGAAGAACTCGTCAATACGATCGTTACAGGCTTGTCACGGGCTTAAATTTTCACGTTACTTTACTTAATATTTTGGTCCCGCTAGAACATCATGCAACCAACATCTACCCGTGACTTTGCCATTATTTGTGTCGATGATGAGGCGTCTGTTCTAGACAGCCTGAAAGATCAACTCAAGCGGCAATGTCCAAGCTGCGTGATTGAGATTGCTGAAAGCGGAGAAGAAGCGCTAGAAATCCTGGAAGAGCTACAGGCGGACAACTGCCCTGTTGCCCTGGTGATCTCAGATCAGATCATGCCGGGAATGAAGGGTGATGAACTCTTGACCGCCATTCATCAACAGAGTCCAGCGGTTTTAAAAATTCTACTGACAGGCCAAGCGTCACCCGATGCTGTCTTTCGAGCTGTCAACCAAGCCAACCTCTACCGATATATCGCAAAACCTTGGGAAGAAGCCGATCTCAGCCTCACCGTCACCGAAGCCCTGCGACGCTACCAGCAAGATCTCCAACTCGCCGCCCAAAATGAAACCCTCCGCACGATCAATGCCAGCCTAGAGCAAAAAGTCCAAGAGCGCACCGCTGAACTCCAGCAAGCCAAGGATGTCGCCGAATCTGCCAACCATGCTAAAAGCACCTTTCTCGCCAACATGAGCCATGAACTTCGCACGCCCCTCAGTGCGATCATGGGCTTTAGCGAACTCCTCAGCTACGACAGCAACCTCACTCCGAAGCAGTCAGACTCGGTGCGGGTGATCAATCAAAGCGGAAACCATCTGCTGAGCTTGATTAATGACGTACTAGAAATGTCAAAAATCGAAGCAGGTCGCCATTCTGTGGAAGCCTTGGACTTTAATTTGCAGGATCTGCTGGACGATCTGCACACCATGATGAAGCTCAAGGCCCAAAGTAAAAACCTTGTTTTGAATCTAGAAATTTCTCCCGATGTTCCCGAATGGATCAACGCCGACCAACGCAAACTCCGCCAAATTATTATTAATCTTCTGGGGAATGCGATTAAGTTTACCGATCGCGGCCATATCACCCTGCGTCTAACGATTATTGCCTCGGACGTGAACGATCGTCGCCTCTGCTGCGAAGTCTTAGACACGGGCCATGGCATTGCAGCCCATGAAATGAGTCAAGTCTTTGAAGCCTTTATGCAGACTTCGACGGGACGGAATGCCCAGACGGGAACGGGACTAGGGCTGTCCATCAGTCGCCAATTGGCCAGGATTATGGGTGGGGACTTGACTGTCACAAGTGAGGTGAATGTCGGATCTCAATTCTGCTTAACGGTTCCGTTCCAAGAAGCCGCATCGATCGCCCCGAACGAGGCCTCAGCGCCTCGCATTATTGGACTCGCACCGGATCAACCGACCTATCGCATCCTGATCGCCGACGACACCCTAGAAAATCGTCATCTCCTCACCGAACTCCTGAGCCAGATCGGGTTTGAGATCCGGGAAGCAGGAAACGGTCGAGCGGCCATTTTACTCGCAGAGCAGTGGCAACCGCAGTTGATCTTGATGGACTTAAGGATGCCAGACATGGATGGAATAACCGCGATGCGCTACCTCCGCAATCAGCCCCTCCCGGCCTTGAACGCGATTAAAATCCTGGCTATTTCGGCCAGTACGTTTGAGACGGATGTGGCGGAGTTAAAACAGTCCGGCTTCGACGACTTCCTCCCAAAACCCTTCCCCACACAAACCCTTCTGGAAAAAATTGCCCAGCAGTTAGGGGTCAAATTTCGCTACGCTGAAGCCTCTGACACCCCGATCGCCCCAACGGTCAAACAGAGCGCAACCGACATTCATCAACAGATTCAAGCCCTGCCTAAAGCTTGGCGATCGCAGTTCCATGAGGCAGCAGCGGACTTAAATTTTGATCCTTGTCTAGAGTTAATTCAGCAGCTAGAGCCGGATCAGCATCAGCTCGCACAAATTTTGACCGATCTCGTCAATAATTTCCGCTTTGATACATTGATGGAAATGATGATTGATGATTAGTTTAAGTTTCGCTGGAGTCTAGCGGAATCTCCAGTTGCTCATCTGGATTGGATTCTGGGTCTTCTGGGGGTTCTAGGGTGTTCTCCAGGACAAATCGTCGGGCCAGCCGATCGTAAACCCCACCGCCAATGTACATGGGATACTTATGACTCCGGCTATAGCTCCAGATCAGAACGCCCTTTTCCAGGATCCGCACCTCATTGAACAGCCCCTTACAGTCAGGAACTAAGCTATTGGCTTTCTCCAGGGCATCGGTCCACCGATCGTATTCCTGAGAAAAGCCCTTCGTCATCACTCGAAACATCTCATAATCCCCTTATGTCGTTCTAGCTCTCTATTCTAAGCCTTAGCCCTATTCTAAGCCTTAGACAGAACCTAGGACGATCGGAGTTTTAGAGAGAATTCTGAAGAAATTCTGAAGTTGTTGCTTCACAAACGGTAATATAAGAGGCGTTGTCAGATTTATTTTGTGGTGTTACGTGCAAACTGTATCTTCTAGTTCGTCGCGATCGCGGGATCTGCCTTTCTCATTGGCAGATGTTCGCAATGCGATTCCTGATGTCTGTTTTCAGCCTTCGACTGCTCGCTCCTTGGCCTACTGCGCCTGGGACTTCGGCGTAGTGGCGGGTCTTTATGCGATCGCAGCGACGATCGATCAGTGGTGGTTTTACCCGATTTTTTGGTTTGCACAGGGCACGATGTTCTGGGCGTTGTTCGTGGTGGGTCATGACTGCGGCCATGGGTCGTTCTCGAAGCACAAGTGGCTCAATAATTTGATTGGACACATTACCCATACGGTGATTTTGGTGCCGTTCCATGGCTGGCGCATCAGCCACCGGACGCACCATGCAAACACGGGGAATGTGGACAATGATGAAAGCTGGCATCCCATTCCAGATGCCATGTACGAGACCATGGGTTTCCCCGAGCGTCTTGTGCGCTTCTATGCACCGTTGATTGCCTATCCGGTGTACTTGTTCAAAGGCAAGCGCGGTTCACACTTCATCCCCAATACAGGCTTATTCAAACCGTCTGAATACAGAGATTGTCTGACCAGCACGGCTTGGTTGGTGGGCTTTGTGTCGTTCTTGGGTTGGTTGACGTATTCCTACGGGTTTGAGTTCTTCTTCAAGTTTTACTTCATGCCCTACTTGGGGTTTGTGGTGTGGTTGGATTTGGTGACGTATTTGCACCATACGGAACAGGATATTCCTTGGTATCGCGGCGATGACTGGTACTTCTTGAAGGGAGCGCTGTCTACGATCGATCGGGACTACGGTTTCATCAATTGGATTCACCATGACATCGGCACCCATGTGGCGCACCATGTGTTTTCCAATATGCCTCACTACCGTTTGAAGTTGGCAACGGAATCCATTAAGCCATTGCTGGGCGACTACTATCGCAAGTCGGATGTGAACGTAATTTCGGCGTTCTTCAAGTCATCCAGTACTTGCTATACGGTCCCAGACGAAGGGTCTCCCGTCTATTACGAATTACCAAAATCCTAGGTTTTAGCTTCTGACTCTTAATGATAAAAATCCCGTTTCTAACTAAAGAAACGGGATTTTTATTTAGATTACTAGGTAATGTGTGACTTCTCTAGGCATCGGAGACAAGACCTTCAAATTGAAGCAAGTCCCTTCCTAGCTTGCGATTGAGCCAACAGCAGAGGGCCTGAACCAGAATCTTACGGTTGACCCGGCTGGTCAAATGCCATAGGTCTCGACAGCGAATTCGTTCACAATGGAATTGCTCTGATAGACGATCAACTCTTCAAATGTATACATAAACCCACTCTGCTGATTTGTTGATACCTTCAGCTTAACGAGTGGGTTTTCTTTCCTCCAGGTCTATTAAAATTGCTCAGTTGTCGCTGTTTCAGTATTTCTGGATGGCCAGAAATGCTGCTTGTCAGGCCCAGAAAAAAGTCGCACATCGTCTATGTTGCATTTAGATAATCAGCCTATGGCTTAATCAAATTCTCCCATCTTACAATCAACTGCTGCAACGATCGGGGCAATGCTTTCTTATCCAAATCAACGAATTGCATCGAACTATAACGATCTTGATAGGTCGTTGTAGGATAGTCTGCCAGCGCTGCGCTGGTCAGATAGGTCAAGCCACTGAAATGCGGAAAGCGTTGCGTTTCAAGGACTTGTTTAAAGGCATTGAGCTGTGCAGGTGTTAAGGTCTTGATGACCACAGGTGCAAATCTAGCTGTGGGTGAAGACTGGTAGCGGGTGAGTTTGCCATCACTGGTCAAGGTAATCCGCACCATATTCCCGGCAATATCCCCTGATGTACTGCTTTGAAACACCACATTGGCATCCACTGAACCAATGCTACCGAATGGCACAAATGACACTTGAATCGATCGCTTCGCACCGCTTGCTATTTTGTTTTGAACAATGCGATCGGCAACGTGATACACATAGCTTTGGGTAGGACTAGTAACGATCGCCTTCCGACCTCGAATAATATTAGCCGTACAGGGTTCATTGGGACCTTGAAGGTCCATACAGCCTCCAAAGTCATGGGCTTTAATGGCCGTAATTCTAAGCTGTGATGGCAGAATCTTAGTATCGCGGGCGACTTGTTGAATCAGCCTTCTAGCCACCTCTTGGGGCAATCCGACCCGATCGGGATTCTCAAGACGAACATTGGGTCCGGTGCGATCGGTGCGGTAGGTCCAGCTTTGCATTCGATCGCTGACCGTAATGCGCCACCCTGGAACAATCTGTGCAGTGCAACCTTCCTTACCCCGAGGCAATCCTAAACAGCCATCGGGCCAATTTTGCTCCGAGAAGGTCACAACCCTCACATTTTTGACGCCAAAGCGTTTTTGAACGTCCTGTCGAATAAATTGAATCACAGACTCCGCAGGCATTCGTCGCATTGGCTCTACAAGCGGATCTGTTTGACTGTGAGCGGGGAGATTCGTGCTGCTACCGATCGCAAGACCAATGGCTCCTCCGATCGTTAAACTCGTGCAAAGAAAGGCTAGAAGCAATCCGGATTTTCTAGAAGAAGCCGTTTTTGAGTGAGTGTAAGCCATAATAAAAGTAGGAAAGGGTTAGTTAAGGTATCCAATGAACTCAATCTAACAACAAGCTCATCAATCAGGATTCCGGTTGCAGAATTTGATACAAGCAGATTTGATATCAATACATTTCAGATCAAGATTGCAAAGGCGATCGGGATTGACGAATCATCCATTCTGCAACGAGCAAGTTTGGAATCCACGAGAGCCAAGCGACGATCGCATAGGCAATGGTAAATTTAATCCCAGCCACAGCTAATACCACCTGCCAAAGCCGTAACATCACGCCAGCATAGGTCAGGGCATAGTTTCGAATCATCCACTGACGATGTAATTCAATCTGTTTGTTTAAAATCTTTTCATAGGCTTGATAGCCCGTCAATAGCCACAATACGCCCAGAACCATAAATCCCAATTGATTCATCAGCCCACCATAGGCAAACAAAGCCATATACAAACCGCCCAAACCACCCGTCAGGACGCTCAATAAGTAGATGGTGCCTAAACCCCGATGAAGATTGAGATAGGGGTGAGATCTGAGTTTAGGTAAGAATAAAAAAGGTCCAATGATATTCGCTAGCATTGCACCCACAATATGGAACATCAGCTCGATAGAATTGTTGAAATAGACGGTTTTCTGTTCTGGGAAATAGACTGCTGGATCTAAGCTTAAGTAGCGACTCGATTGAAAAAAGATAACCACCGCCAATCCCAGCATGAGCCACCACAATACGTTAGAAACCCAATTCCATCGGGGCTTAGAAGGAAACGATAAATGCATAATGCGTCCTATTCATTAGGATGTGTAGAGCCGTCAAAATTATGGATGAAAAAATCTTTCACACTTCAGCGATCGATGCCTGAAGTGTGAAATCTGAAATGTGGTATCTGGACTCCTAAAAGTATGCCACGGTAGAAATCGAGAAAAATATGACTAAAGCCATATTCATGGCATGACTCGGGTCAGATATTACTGGCTACAACGGGATCTCTATAAATTCTTCTGAACCCATAATGCCGCCTGGGTCCGATCGCGCATCCCCATTTCGGATAAAATTCGGGATATATAATTCTTCACAGTTCCTTCGGAAAGGTAGAGCTGTTGGGCAATTTCGCGATTTTTAAGTCCTTTTCCCAGTAATATCAAAATTTCTTTTTCCCGATCGCTCAACTGATATCGTACCGAATCGCTTGATTTAGTGACTGGAATGGGATTGATTTGGGAGAAGACCTTGAGGGCGATCGTAGGACCGAGTTGACTATGACCTTGGTGGAGAGTCCGAATAGCAGTGGAAACTTGGCTCGTGGGGGTGCTTTTTAGCAAATAACCCAGTGCCCCTGCCTGTAAAGATTGACAAATGTATTCATCTTCATCAAAGGTCGTCAACACCAAAATCCGAATCCAAGGATACCGCTGATGAATTTCACGGGTTGCCATCACCCCATCACAAACGGGCATCCGAATATCCATCAACACGACATCGGGCTGGAGCTGAGATGCTTGCTCGATCGCCTCATAGCCATTTCGCGCTTGGCCAATAATCGCCAAATCATCTTCTAAATCCAATAGATCCGCCAATCCCTGACGAAAAATGTCTTGATCATCCACCAGTAGAACTCGAATCATAATAAAAGATGCGATTACATATAGAGCTAGACTGATGTAAATAACCGGACTATAGCGGGACGATCAGATGAATACTGGTGCCTTGTTTAGGGTGACTGGTAATTTTTAGATTGCCTCCTAGTAAATGCGATCGTTCTGTCATAGACCGCAACCCAAACCCCGTCTCCAACTGATGTTGACTAAATCCTAAACCATTGTCCTCAAGGATGACGATGATTCGATCGTCCAGGTAATTTGCATATAATCTCACAGTACTGGCCTTTGCATGACGTTGAATATTGGTTAAACCTTCTTGAATAATGCAGTAGATTTGATGACTGATTTGGGGTGGGACGGTGGGGAATTGTAAGTGCGTCTGAATTTGAATCTGAGACTGCATGGGCTGAATCAATGCTAAGACAGAAGCATTTAAATCAAGCTTCCGATCGTTCATGGAATGGACCGCGTGACGCACATCGTGAAGGCATTGACTGGCTAAGTTTTTGGCTAGATCAATGGAGTGGGTGGCCTTACTGGAATTCCGCATCTGTAGGCGTTGGGCCAATTCAATTTGAATATTTAAGGCGGTCAGCGTATGTCCTAGGGAATCATGGATATCACGTGCAATTCTCGATCGTTCCAGAGTGGCGGCGAGGGCTTCGACTTCGAGGGTCAATTGCTCAGCGCGGGCGCGACTTCGCTGTTCTCGTAAGATGGTAAAACTAAAGAGCAAAACAAACGTTGCAATAATGGCATACATCCCAAAGGCGATAACGGTGCTTTTGAAGATAAAGGTTTGTGCTGACAAGGCATCTTGATAGGGAAAACCGGGTTGCCCGATCGACCGTTGTAAAACCCATAGCTGGACCGATTTCCAGACGATCCCCACCGCCAAAACCATGACGAGCAAATCTTGACGACTGAGCAAAAAGCAGCCCTTTGCAATCAGAAAATATAACAATGCTTCAAATTCACATCCCGCAAAGATACCGCCCAAAATTAACAGCGATGAGACCAACATATAGAGGCGACGATCGGTCAGCGACGCATGAATGGGAAATCTAAAACTTAATCCAAAGAGTGCCACTAGGGAAAAGTAGCACACTTGAATGGGCAGGATTTTTGCGTGGGATTCCTCACCATGGGGATCAATCATCACAACGATCGTCAGCAGTCCAAGCGTCATCCAATCGATCGTCCGAAAGAGTTGCGGAATGTCGGGAGATTCAATGGCATTAAAGAAGCGGGAGACGATAGATTGCATATCGATGGACTGCAGATTGATCGATTTGATCTATCGTAGCGTGATTCAATGGTGGTAAGACGTGACTTAAGGCATGATCTAATGGGGTTAAAATGGACAATAGGATTTAAAATGTCGGCTGCGTTACACTAAAGAGGTGCCGATCGTAGGTAACTGATTATGGTTCAAACTCCCATCAAGCCCCTGACCCTGGAAGCCTTCCTGGAACTCCCGGAAACCAAGCCCGCCAGCGAATTTGTCCAAGGTCGAATCCTACAAAAAGCTATGCCTAAAGGAAAACATAGTCGTCTTCAGAAAAAGCTTCTGTTCCAGATTGACTCGATCGTAACGCCGGATGAGGTTGCAGAATCGTTTCCGGAGCTTCGCTGTAGTTTTGGGGGACGGTCGATCGTGCCAGATGTCTGTGTCTTTACCTGGGCCAGAATTCCGCGTGATGCCGATGGCGAGATTGCGAACACCTTCGATCGTGCGCCGAACTGGACCATTGAGATCATTTCACCAGACCCAAGCTCAACAAAAGTTGTCAACAATATTTTGCATTGTTTGGACCATGGCTGTGAAATGGGATGGATGGTAAATCCCGAGGATAAGGAGATTACGGTTTTTCCAGTGGCATCCCGATCGCGCTTATTTACTTTAGAGTCAACTGAACCGCTCCCAGTGCCTGCTTTTTCATCGGCGTTGAGCTTGACTGCTACTGAGATATTTGGATGGTTGGGCGGCGAATGATCGGTCTTTTTATAGGTCTGACGACGCTGGATTTTGTCTATCTTACGTCCAGCATTCCACAACCAAATCAAAAACTCGTGGCGATCGACTCTATGACTGCGTCCGGTGGTCCTGCAACGAATGCGGCTGTGGCGTTTCAATTGCTAGGTAATCAGGCTCGGTTGGTCAGTGCGATCGGGCAACATCCGATGACGCCAATGATTCGCCATGATTTGATCAATCTAGAGCTATACGATTTGTCGCCTCAGGCTTTAGAGTCGCCACCGATTTCGTCGATTCTTGTGACTGAGGGAACGGGCGATCGGGCGGTGATTTCGATTAATGCACAGCGATCGCAAATCAAACAATTACCCGATGGAATGGACCTGTCAGAGGTTTTGAAGAATGTCGATATTGTCTTGGTGGATGGGCATCAGATGGCCGTGAGTGCAACGATCGCAGCACAGGCTAAAGCACAAGGAATTCCTGTGGTCATGGATGGCGGCAGTTGGAAACCAGGGTTTGAAGCGGTGCTGCCCTTTGTGGACTATGCCATTTGTTCTGCGAACTTTGTGCCACCCAATAATGGCCAGACAGTCTTTGAATTTTTGACCACCTTTGGGATTCCCTTTGCTGCGATTACAAATGGGCCACGACCGATTTTGTATTACGATCGAGGGCAATTGGGTGCGATCGAAGTCCCTCGGATTCAAGCGGTGGATACCTTAGGAGCAGGGGACATTTTTCACGGTGCGTTTTGTCATTTCATTCTGCAGAACACCTTTCAAGAGGCATTATCCAATGCAGCCATCATTGCAGCAAAATCCTGCCAATCCTTTGGAACCCGATCGAGTTTTGGGTAAAACGAGTTGTAAGTAAAATAAGTCAAAAAAAATGCTTCGTACGACGTTCATCTCGTGCAAAGCAATAAAATATAGGTCTAACCGAACGCAATATCAACTCTCAGAAATCTAAAGTAGCTCCCAGAGCTATCTCTTTTTCTCAAGACTCAATTCACTTGCGTGTAAGATGCAATTCCTGACATGGATACCAACGAGTCATACGTTAAGTATCCTTAACTAATCTACCGGAAAATACTGACCATAGTGTTTCAAATGTGTAAAGATTACTTTAAGATATATAAACTTGTTGAAATATATCCGGATGAGATTTTTAGAGGATTTGGGATAGAAAGAGCTTCGATCGATCTTCGCGGGGTTGAGTAAAGAATTCCGCCGGGGTGGTGTCTTCAATCACTTGGCCTGCATCCATGAAAATAACCCGATCGGCCACTTCGCGGGCAAATCCGACTTCATGGGTGACGACGAGCATGGTCATGCCGGACTGGGCCAGCGATCGCATGACATCGAGGACTTCGCGGACCATTTCAGGGTCGAGGGCGGAGGTGGGTTCGTCGAAGAGCATGATTTTAGGTTGCATGGCGAGGGCACGGGCGATCGCGACCCGTTGCTGCTGTCCACCGGAGAGTTTCGCGGGATATTTGTGGGCTTGTTCGAGGATGCCGACGCGATCGAGGAGTTGGAGGGCGGTTTCTTCGGCTTGTTCTGGGGTAATTTTACGGACTTGGATGGGGGCGAGGGTGATGTTTTCGAGGACGGTGAGGTGGGGGAAGAGGTTGAACTGTTGGAAGACCATGCCGACTTCGCGGCGGATTTGGTCAATGTTTTGGATGTCTTCGGTGAGGGGAATGCCGTCGATCGTGATGCGGCCTTCTTGGTAGGGTTCGAGGGCATTAAAGGTGCGGATGAAGGTGGATTTGCCAGAGCCAGAGGGTCCCATGATCACGACCACTTCGCCTGTGTGGACTTGTAAGCTAGCGTTTTTTAGGACTTGAAATTTACCAAACCATTTATTGACTTGGTCGGCGATCAGAATGGGTTGGGATTCAAGATTGGATTCTAGATTAGTCATGACGATCGCACCTCTAATTGTTAATTCGACGAGGACTTGTCAGTAGATCCTACCCCATCCGGACTTCGACTCCGCTCAGTCCTCGACTCGGGATCTAGTGGGCTGAGCGGAGTCGAAGTCCACGGCATTGGGATGGTATACAAATCAAATCCTCTAAGCATTTTCCAACCGTTTACTCCATCGAGATAAACCGAAACAAAACGCCCAATAGATTAACCCAATAAATAAATACACCTCACCATTACGACCGATAAACTGAGGCTGCGACAGGATCGATCGCGCAATCCCCGTCAACTCAAACAGCGCAAACAATGCCAGCAGTGATGTGTCTTTAAAGAGTGAGATAAACTGGCCGACGATCGCTGGAATCACCAATCGCAATGCCTGGGGCAACACAACAAATCGCAGGGTTTGAATCGGGTTTAATCCCAGAGACCTTGCAGCTTCGGCTTGCCCAGGCGGGAGGGTTTGGAGTCCCGATCGGATATTTTCAGCGAGATAGGCGGCATTGAAAAAGGTCAATCCTAGGATGGCTCGGAGTAACCGATCGAACCGAAACGGCACCACCAACGGCAACATCACCTGCGCCATAAACAAAATCCCAATCAACGGCAACCCGCGCACCAGCTCAATATAGCCCGTCGAAACCCACCGAATAATCGGCAATTGACTTCGGCGACCTAAGGCTAATAGCAACCCTAAGGGAAACGCTAAAACCGTACTGAACGCGGCTGCAAATAAGGTCAGGAACAGCCCACCCCAAAGACTCGATCGCATCAACGGCAATCCCAACCCACCATTCGCGAGCCAAGCGATCGCCGCCAACCCCGCCGGAATCAGAACGTAAGCCCAAGACTTACGCACCCACAGCACAGCCGTAATCAAAATGGGAATCACCGCGATCGTCACCATGCGCCACATCTGGGCATCAGGGTATCGACCCACTAGAAATAGTCTTAAATTCTCAGTGATGACGGTCCATTGCGATTGACTCAGCCAGGTCAAAATAGATGAAACAATAACCCACAAAACGCCAACACAACCGATCGTCAAAAGCGTATTCAACTTGGTGCTGAATAGATTTTTTTGCATCCAGATTTGCGCTGGATTAGAAGACCTATTATTCATCGGGAACTCCTTTGCAGTCGGCTGTTGTAAAGATTGAGCAGGCTGGCGATCGTCAGACTCACCGCCAAATAGGTGACGCTGATCAAAATCATCATTTCAACCGCACGACCTGTTTGGTTAAAAGTCGTGGATGAGACGGCGTAGAGATCGGGATAGCCAATGGCGATCGCAAGGCTGGAGTTTTTGGCAAGATTTAAATATTGGTTGGCAATGGAGGGAATCATCGATCGTAACGCCTGAGGAAAGATCACGAGTTTTAACGTGCTTCCAGAACTCAAACCCAAGGCTCTCGCGGCTTCCCGCTGACCGCGATCGACGCCTTTAATACTGCCGCGAACGATTTCGGCAATGAAGGTTCCGGTATAGAATGTTAAACCTGCGAATAGAGATGAAAATTCGGGGGACAATGCTAAACCGAATAGATTAATGCCCGATCGGCTGATTTGGATAAAGCCCAACGAAATCGCATTTTCAGCCTTGGGTAAGGTCAGAAAAACGACAAAATACCAGAATAAAAGCTGCAACAGTAACGGCATATTTCGCAGGACTTCGACGTAGACCTTGGCGATTTGGCGGACGAGCCAATTGTCGGAGAGTCTGGCAATTCCGGCTACGACACCGATCGCCGTGGCGGCAATCAGACTGCTGACGATCACCTTCAAGGAATTGAGAAACCCAACCAAAATCACTCGACTGTAAGGCTGACTCGGATCATAGGGAATCACCGACTCCGCCACGCTAAAGCCCGCTTGGGACTCTAGGAACTTAAAGCCCAGCCTCAGTCCCAGCCGTTTTAAACTTTGGTCGAGGTTGTACCCGAGAAAGGCCAAGAGGCCGACGACGATCATGACAACGATCGCCTGTCCTGCCCATTCCAAAACCTTCTTTCGCCGCCAGATTGCAGTCATGAAGTCTCTACAAATTGCAATGCTTGATAGGATAGAACGCAGCAATACGTCCTACTGTTCAGCTTAATATGATTTAGATCTCTTGATTCAGTTCTATGGAAGTTTCTCCAACAAAATCTCCGGTCCAGCCGACCCTCAGCCTCTGCATGATTGTCCGGAACGAAGCCGAAAACCTGGCGGCCTGTCTCGATAGCGTGGCGGGTTTTGTCGATGAACTCGTGATCTTAGATACGGGATCCACCGATCGCACCGTGGAGATTGCGCTTGGCTATGGTGCAAAGGTTTCAAATTTTGTTTGGTGTGATGACTTTTCCATGGCGCGAAACGTTGCATTGAAAGAGGTTACGGGGGATTGGGTGTTGGTGTTGGATGCGGATGAGCGGTTGACGGCTGAGATCAAACCGACGATCGCAGCCGCGATTCAAGATCCCAGCCATCTAGCCATCAATCTGCTTCGTCAAGAAATCGGCGCGTTGCAGTCGCCTTATTCGCTGGTGTCTCGACTGTTTCGTCGTCATCCTGCGATCGAGTTTCGACGGCCCTATCACGCAATGATTGATGACAGCGTTGAAGCCTTGTTACAAATCGAGACCCATTGGAACGTGGTGAACTTAGAACCGATCGCCATTCTCCATGACGGCTATCGCCCCGACCTGATCACCGCCCGCGACAAATTCACCAAAGCCCGCACCACCATGGAAGGCTTCCTCGCGAAGAATCCTAACGATCCCTATGTCTGTAGCAAACTCGGTGCGTTGTATTGTGATTTGGGGTTGGTAACGGAAGGGCAAGCATTGCTAGAACGGGGACTCGCAGCGCAGACGATCGATGCTTCAACCCGTTACGAATTGCATTATCACTTGGCGTCTGCATATAGCAAACTGGGTCAAATTCAAGCCGCTGACGAACAATTGCAACTAGCGATCGAGCAACCGATTCCCGACAAATTGAAACTCGGAGCGATCGTCAACTGGGGTGCCCTGCGACAAACCCACGATGATCTGGAGACTGCCGTTTGGATCTACAGCGAAGCGATCGCCATTGATCCCACTTGCGCCGTAGCCCATGGAAACCTGGGTTTAACTCAAAAAGCACTCGGCCAATTTGAAGCGGCGATCGGCTCCTACCAGCAAGCTATTGCGCTGAATCCTTCAAATCCTGAACCCTATCAAAACTTGGGCGTAGTCTTGATGAAACTCGATCGCATTTCCGAGAGTTTGGCTGCATTCAAAACGGCGATCGGTTTGTATTCAAATACAAATCCAACGGAGGGCGAAAGATTAGAGCGATCACTCTTAGAGATGGGATTTCAGGTTTAAATCAATAAATCACTCCTCGGATGGATTTATTGATTTACTACTATCCCAAGGTTGAATTTAGTGGGTTCGTAACTATTCCTAAATGGTGAGCCATAATGCGATCGACTCTGACTAGAATTGTGCCATTCACTACATTACGATCGCCAGGGTTTCAGTCATGCCATTTCCTATTCCATTTCTAGGCCGTCTCTACAACAGTCGCTTTGCGAGTCAAGATAATGCAACCTTGATTGGAGATTCTACAGATGAGTTATTTTCAGTATTAGGTGGAACGAACACAGTGATTACCGGAGAAGGCTCCAATGTCATTTTGACAGGCGTTTTCTATAGTCCCCGTCCAGCGGTAATGTTCGGTAATGGTCTTATCCCGATCGCCAATGGTGGAAAATATACGGTGATTGCTGGATCAGGCGATGACTATATGATTGCTGGAAATGGTGATGACACCGTTAACTTAGGTGAAGGAAACAATACCTACGACGGTCGCCTCGGTGGGTCAGATACGATTTTCGCGGGAAGCGGCAACGACAGAATTTCTGTAAACGTGACCGGAACAACGATCGTTAATGCTGGAGAAGGAAACAATGAGATCGGCGCGACAGGTGGGAATGCAAATAATAGTGTCAAGTTCACAGCGACGAGCGGTGCGGGGAATGATACCTTCAATGTCTCCGTGAGTGGTGCTGCGATCGTTCAAGCAGGCGAAGGCAACAATACGATCGGCGGCAATAGTTTTGACTTTAAAATCACGTCAGGAAGTGGTGTGGATGTCATCAATGCCTTAGGTTACTTTGTCAATGTGGATGCTGGAGGCGGGGACGATCGGATCAATGTCCGTTCCTTCGAAACCTTTGTGAATGGCGGCGAAGGCAACAATCGCATCACCGCAGAGGGTTTTGCCACGGTGGTCAATGCAGGGAGCGGCAGTGACACCATTAGAGCGACTGGCAACCGATCGGTTTCAGTGAATGCGGGTGAGGGCAACAATTTCATTTTTGCCGCAGGGGGACGACAAACGGATGTGAGTACTGGCTCAGGAAATGACGTGATCTTTGCTGAATCGGGACAGATTTCGATCAATGCTGGAGAAGGTGATAATTACATCCAGATCTTAAATTCCTTTGGGGGTCCCATTCGGATTACGTCGGGCTATGGCAGAGATACTTTTAATTTCGGCAATCTAACGGGATTTGCCCGCATTACTCAATTTACGCAAGGCGATCGAATTCTACTCGCCGATCTCGCCGGAACTCGGACACAGCAATCGGGACAAGCTGTCGAGATCTATCAAAACAATAGTCTCAAAGTGATCGTGGAGAATGCTCGCGTTGCGGATGTTCGTATTGAAGCGGGGTCGGCTCGATCGCTCCCCACGATTCTAGAAAATCCATTTGCTGCGCCACTTCTGGCTAGCGGTGGATTGGTTTAGCCGGACTTCGACTCCGCTCAGTCCTCGACTCGGGGTCTAGTGGGCTGAGCGGAGTCGAAGTCCACGGTCCATTGACGCAACGCAACGCGAACAACTCTGCTCAGTCATAATCTAGTGGGCTAAATCTAGTGGGCTGAGCGGAGTCGTTCGCATCGCGTTGCGCTAGCAAAGCCCACGGCCAACCTAAAGTTTCGCTACGTTCTTATGCCAATCTGTTGCCTGTTCATAGGCATAGGCCGCATGAAACACCTGATCTTCGCGCAACACATTGCCCACAATCTGAAGTCCGATCGGCATCCCCTTCGAATCCATCCCACAGGGCAAACTCAATCCGGGCAACCCCGCCATATTCACCGGAATCGTCATCAAATCATCGAGATACATACTCAACGGATCAGCGAGTTTTTCACCCAACTTAAACGCCGTCGTCGGCGAAGTCGGCGACACCAACACATCCACCATTCCAAACGCCGCCTCAAAATCCTGCTTAATTAGCGTCCTGACTTTCTGCGCCTTCAAATAGTAGGCATCGTAGTAGCCCGCCGACAGCGCATAGGTCCCGATCATAATCCGCCGCTTCACCTCAGGCCCAAAGCCCTCCGCCCGCGTCCGCTTGTACATATCCAGCAAATTATCCGCATCCTCCACCCGACGCCCATAGCGCACGCCATCGTACCGCGCCAAATTCGCAGAAGCTTCGCAAGGTGCAATCACGTAATAAGCACTAATTCCATAGCGAAAACGGGGACAAGAAATATCAATAATTTCAGCCCCAAGCTCCTTCATTTTCTCGATCGCCGCCCGAGTCGCCGCCTCCACCTCCGGATCCAAGCCTTCCCCAAAGGTTTCTTGAATCACTCCGACTTTCTTGCCCTTCAAATCTGTCTTCAAATACTGGGTATAATCCGGCACCTCAACCTTCAAGCTGGTCGAATCCTTCGCGTCATAACCCGCGATCGCCCCCAACAACAGCGCACTATCCTCCACCGTCGTCGAAAAAGGCCCAATCTGGTCCAACGATGACGCAAACGCCACCAACCCGTAGCGCGACACCAAGCCATAGGTCGGCTTCATCCCCACAATTCCGCAGAAGGCTGCAGGCTGACGAATGGATCCACCCGTGTCAGATCCTAGGGAAACAGGCGACTCACCCGCCGACACCGCCGCCGCCGATCCGCCGGACGAACCACCGGGCACACAATCTAGATTCCAAGGATTCGAGGTCTTTTTAAACGCCGAAGTCTCCGTCGAGCCGCCCATGGCGAACTCATCCATGTTGGTCTTGCCGATCGTCACCATGCCCGCATCGATCAGCTTTTGGCTAACGGTAGACTCATAGGGTGGAATAAAATTTTCGAGAATGCGGGACGCGCAGGTGGTGCGGATATTTTGGGTACAGATGTTGTCCTTGACAGCGATCGGAATACCCGCCAACAGCCCAATCTCTTCACCCGCCGCAATTTTGGCATCCACCGCTTGAGCTTGCTGAATAGCATGGTCCGCCGTGACCAGCAGGAAGCTATTCACCTGACCATCCACCGCCTGAATGCGATCGAGATAGGCTTGAGTGATCTCCACAGCCGAGCGTTCTTTTGTGACCAACTGATTGTGCAGTTCCCGAATGGATGCCATGAACCTTGTCCTCTAAACTTCTTTCTGACGCGCAGCCTCTAAGTATAGTAGAAGCCTGCACGCCTGAATCGGAAAATTTTAGCAAACTATCGACCTTGGGACTAGGCACAGGGTTGGTCCCAGGCTGCATAAGCGATCGGAGCATAGAGGGAGAAGATAGGACTGTTTTATTGAATTGCGAGTTGGCATGGTTAGACGATTGAATATTGCTTATTTCCCATTTCGATCGCGCTATCGGGCATGGATTCTGGCTGTGATTGCGATTGGGATGGCGATCGCCGTTCACGCGATGACACCGACGATCAAAGTCGTCCCCGCCCCTGGACTACAAGCATGGCAAATGGATGGAATCGTTGCAGCCCTATCCGATCCATCACCAAACGTTCAGTCGATCGCCCTAGGAAAAATCCAGGAATTTGAACCATCAGACCTTCAGAAATTTCCGAAACAATCAAACAAAATCGCAGCCTATGCGATCGCGCAGCTCAAGGGTCTAGATGACGCAAAAATGAAGCCTTACTCTTTAGGTAGACGATCTTATTCTCAGTCAGCTTATGCACTGGAAAGATTAGGAAAAGTAGATAATAGCATTGCTGAAATCCTAGCTGAAAGGATTCGTAAATCTAAAAATGAATATGATAGTTTTAAAATAGGAATTGCCGAAATTTTAGTGAAGGTAGGGAAGGCAGATGCAGAGACGATACAATTCCTGATCGATCGAGCTAAAGACTCCCGACCTGACGTAACCTATGGTCAAGATTCTGCCATCTCTGCATTGGAAACCTTGGGTAAATCTGATCCTAAAATTGTTGAATTGTTATTTGACCTATTTAGAAATGCAGACATGTTTAAAAGCAGAGCTGCCGCCGCAGAGGTGCTAATTAATTTAAATAAACAAGATGAATCTGTCATAAAATTTCTTCTGGAGACGATTCAAAAGCCTCAGACAGGGCATAAGATGGATACATTTCGAGCCTTTTCTCTCGGTGCCTTGTCCAACTTAAAGAAAGCAGATTCAAAAACAGTCAATCTGCTATTTGATTTACTTAGAGAAGACGATCATAGCCACGCAGACGGGGCCTCTTATGTTTTGGCTAGCCTAGGAAAGGGCGATGATGCTATTGTCAAAAGACTCTCAGAAATGATCATCAATCCTCAGGAAGACGAAAGGATTAAAGCGAAAGCGTTAGGAATTTTAGAAAAAATTCGCAAAGCTGATTCTCGTATTTTTCCGGTTTTGAAAAATCGAGTTCGTTCTAATAAAGATCTGTCTGCTGCGGAGCAATTAGTGACCTTTCAAGAGGTCGATCGCGATCTCATTACATTTTTAACAGATACGATCGCAACACCGAATCCCCTGGCCGCTCGCGATCGTATTGAAGCCACAAAAATCTTGGGTGAAATTCAGCCCTTAGATTTCAAGCAACTAGGGACTTTTCTTCAGGTCACTGGTGATTCTGCTCTTCCAGACATGGAGGAAAGACAGTTTTTGACCTACTACTACAACCGAGGTCATCACGACCTTACCCCCCTACTCAAACCCCGCTCTAATTAAAATGTTCAGTATTTTTGCATAAGTTTCGAGAGATGGGATGAAATATAAAAGTAGATAGAGAAACAAACAATTTTTGGAGACCCTCGGAGAATTAGCAATGAGACAATTCATTGGTTTGGCAATGGCGATGATGACCGTTACGATCGCTCTTCCGATGATGACAACCATCAACCCCAGCACCGCTGTGGCTCAGACTGCACCAACCCCAGATAGCCGGGTCAAAGATGCCTTAGATAAGCTGGGCTTGAAATACGAAGTTACCAAATCGGGAAACTATAAAGTCATTTTTAAAGTAAGCGACAACCGAACTCAAGTCGTGACGATCGCTTCAAGAACTGAGAAAGTGGAAGGGCTAGAAATTCGAGAAATCATATCGCCTGCCTACATGACAAAAGGAGAAATCAACGCAACTATTGCCAATCAGTTACTCAAAGATTCCTATCGCAGGAAGTTGGGGTCTTGGACTCTTCTTCAGGCTGATAGCGATAGCTTTGCCTTATTCACCTCTAAAGTCGATGCGAACCAATCACCTGCTGATTTAAAGACTGCTCTGCTGCTTACCGTCTACGCCGCAGATGAAATGGAAAAATCTCTCTCTCAAGAGGACAAGTTTTAATCATTAATCCATAACCAAAATTCCCTCTGTCAGATTCGATCGGCGTCGATTTGGCAGGGGGAATTGCTATGATAAGAGATGAAATCATAGATTCCTGTGCTTCAATCATGGACTTTACCTCTGCGCTCCCTGTTTTTTTGATTACCCTGCGGGAAGGTGTAGAAGCGTCTCTAGTCGTGGGAATCGTCCTCGCCTGTCTGGCCAAAGCCAATGCCTCCCATCTCAACGGAGCCGCCTATAAAGGCATTGGCGCGGGGGTGGCATTGAGTGTATTGCTGGGGGCGATCGTTACCTGGAGTTTTCAACGATTAGGACTGTCTACTTGGATCTATGCGCCTGCCATGAAGCAAGCTTTGCAGGGTGTGATTGCGGTGATTGCGATCGTTCTACTCAGTTGGATGTTGATTTGGATGACGCAGCAAGCCAAGGGGCTAAAAGCGGAGGTTGAGAATTCTGTGCAATCTGTCATGAATGACAATACAGGCCGAGGAATTTTTAGTTTGGTTTTTATTGCGGTTCTACGTGAGGGCATTGAAACAGTTTTGTTCGTGGGCGCGCAGATTAATCAGGGTTGGGTGCCACTTGTGGGGGCGATCGCAGGGCTTGCGGGTGCAACCGGAATCGGGCTACTGATCTTCAAAGGAGGACGACGAATTAATTTGCGGTTATTTTTTCAGGTTATGGGGAGTCTGCTGCTGTTGATTGTTTCAGGTTTGGTCATCACCGTATTTCGTAAAGCTGAAATGGCTGTGGGGCTACTGTCACAAATCAATTCTCAATGGCATCGTCTCTGCTGGGGAGAGAATGCATCTTGTTTGCTCGGTGGTACAGTATGGGATCTCCATAATAGTCTTCCTGACAAGACGTTTCCGGGCTTACTAATCAAAGCTTTGTTTGGATATACCGAGCATTTGTATTGGGTGCAGGCGATCGCTTACCTGATCTTTCTCGGCGCGATCGGTGGACGCTACTACCAAAGCTTGAAGTCATAATTTCAGTCTTAAAACCCGCTGAAATTGCTGAAAAATATTGAAAATCCGTATTTTTTGGTCGCTAGGTTGTTCAGATCAGAATTAGGAAGGGCAGTATAGGTGGAGCCTCTCTGTCAGGATTCCTTGACCTATGCGATCGTCTTTGCTTCTCTCCATTGCCAGCGTCTTGTGCCTTCCTATCCCCGTTGGAGCACAATCGATCGTACCGGATAATAGTCTAGGTACAGTCGTCAACAATAGTGGTTCAACTTCGACGATCACAGGTGGAGCAACAGGTGGAGCAACAGGTGGCGCGAACCTATTCCATAGCTTTCAAAATTTTTCAATTCCCACTGGAACGAGTGCAACGTTTGATCTCACCAATACCCCCAATGTCCAAACGGTTTTCAGTCGAGTGACTGGAACCGATCGGTCTAGTATTGATGGTTTACTTCGAGTCACCAATAGCACCAATCCTGTCAGCTTATTTTTAATGAATCCTAATGGGATTATCTTTGGCCCCAATGCCCGTTTGGATATTAGCGGTTCGTTTGTCGGAACAACTGCCGATCGGATTCTGTTCAAAGATGGCATTGACTTTACAAGAATCCCAACAGCAACACCACTTTTAAGTGTGAATGTACCGATCGGTCTCCAAATGGGCCAAACACCAGGCGACATCGCAGTCCAAGGCTCTGGCCACCTTCTGCGCACCCAAAATCCAATCCTAGCCCCTTATTTCTCGATCGGAACTGCGCCCGCTTTACAAGTGACTCCGGGTAATACCTTGGCATTAGTGGGTGGCAATATCGCGATCGATGGAGGGGTGATCACGGCACCAGAAGGGCGAGTGGAACTGGCAAGTATGGGAGGTTTTAGCTCTGTCCCGATTGTGCAAGATAACTCGAATTTTAGATTAGGTGAGGTTGTCGGCGATCGGAGTCATCTTTCTCTTTCAAATAAAGCTCTAATTGATGTCAATCAAATCAATAGCGGTTCGATTCAGCTTCAGGGCAAACAAATCGACCTCACCACAGGCGCAATTCTTTGGGTCCAAAATCGCGGTTCTAATCAAGGGGGAGATATTACGGTCAATGCGACCGATCGGATCTTACTGGATGGAACAGCGCCAGATTTGATCTCAGTCAGTCCCAGTGGTGTCCTATTTAAAAGCGTCAGTGCGATCGTGAATGAAGTTGTGGGGAGTGGGAATGGGGGCAAAATTCTGCTCAATGCACCCAATATCAGACTTCAGGATGGCGCTACCATTATGAGCCGCCCCTTCGCCCAGGGTGCAGGCGGTGATATTAACATCAATGCTCAGACCTTAACAATTAAGAATGCTTCGACCCTGATTCCTGATTTTTTTAGTGTGATTTCTAGCAATACTACGGGTCCTGGGAAAGGGGGTAGCATTATAGCCACGGTACGCGATATTGCGATGTTAAATGGTGGAGTCCTATCCGCATCCACTGTCGGACCTGGTAATAGTGGCAATATTACCGTGAATGCAGATACGGTACTGGTCAGTGGTCTTTCACCCAAATTCTCAGCCAGTTCCCTGACGTCCCCTACCATTGGCGGTACAGGAAATGCGGGCAATCTTATGATCAACACGCGCAAATTAGCCATTCGAGAGGGCGGTATTGTGGTCGCATCCAGTGTCGGGCCTGGAAATGCGGGAAGCGTCATGATCAATGCCACTGAATCGATCGAAGTCACTGGATTAACTCAAAAGCTCGGAAATGTCTATGACAGCGGGATTGCTTCTGCGGTCTCTCCGCCTCAAGAACCTTATCTGAGTTTATTTAAATTGACGAATAATGCAACTGGATCATCTGGAGATGTCAAGATTAATACCCCAAAACTAATGGTGTCTAATGGCGGGTATATCTCTGTCAGTAACCTGGGGACAGGAGTTGCTGGAAGCTTGATGGTGAATGCCGATCGAATTGAATTGAGTAATGACGCATATTTAACGGGTGCTTCCAAGACAGGTCAAGGAGGGAACATCATCATTCATTCAGAGAGCCTGTTACTGCGGAATCAGGGGCAAATTTTTACGTCTGCTGAAGGGGAGGGGAATGGCGGAAATATCAGTATTACCTCATCTACTATTACTGGGGTTGGAAACAGTGATATTTTTGCCAATGCGGAAGCAGGGAATGGTGGAGTGATTAGTATTAAGACTCAAGGCTTGTTTGGGCTGAAATTTCGCGATCGGCTCACGATCGAAAATGACATCACTGCAAGTTCTCAATTCGGCATCAATGGCACCGTACAAATTAATAGTTTTACGATCGACCCAAGTGCTGCTCTAAATGAACTTCCTGCCAACTTAAGTAACGCTTCTCAGCAAGTGACCAGCGGCTGTAATAGCCATCAGGAAAATCGATTTGTTATCACAGGGCGTGGTGGTATTCCAAAAGACCCAAGCCAAAAACTCAACCGCTCTCGCACTTGGGAAGATCTGCGTCCCCTCAATTCTTCAGTCTCCATATCCGCAGTTCCGATCGCCTCCACTCCAAATCCCATCGTAGAAGCATCTATCCTTCAGAAACAGTCTGACGGCACGATCGCCCTCATTGCTCCCATCACGACAAACAACCTCCCAAATCCTGCAACCTGCTCTTAGCTTTAAATCAGGCTCCCTCTCCCAAGTGTGGGAGAGGGCTGGGGTGAGGGCCAATCCGAATCTTAAGTGAACAATTTCACAACACGATAATTCCGAACATAAAGCGGGACATTAAAACCACTTTGACGGGTTTGAAACGCTTGCTCCATTGTTTCATCAAAGACCAACATCGACTCCCGACCGACCTTGAGCCAATCCTCGTAAGGCACACTCATATCCTGTTCGAACTCTTGCTGCGTCGGTGGCTTCATCGCTTCAGCAGGAACCATCGCCCGATAATCTGCATTGAATTTACGACGGAAACGGAAATCGATCGAAATTCTCAACCCTTGCGTCACCGTCCGCACCGTCTGATGTAGCCCGCGCGCATCATTAAAATAAAACTTGCCATGTTCCATCTTGGCCTTGTCATAGGACACCACCATCGGAATATCCGCGCCATCATTAAAATCAGACATCAGGCGCATGGAGGGCAGTTCCATTTCACGGGGCATTTCACCCGCCGCGATCGTAATATGATCAATATCTCCAAACAGCGGCAACACCACGACTGTCGAATCAGGATGAACCCCATTCCAGACATCACTATGGCACTTCATACTGGTGAATGGAATTTTCATCACATCTGCATGGGTCTGTCCGAAGACCATCCGCAGGTTCACAGGTAAATCAACGGCATCAATCAGATCGTTTGCGCCGAGTTGTGAGAAGGCATCTCCCACACTTTTTTGGAGAGCATTAAAGGCAAAAATATGCTCTTTCTTAGGAACCAGTAAACCTGTTCCCAAATAGTTTGGCAATAAATTCTGCTCTCTTGCTTCAATGACCCTGGCCAATAGCTCTGACTCTGACACGATCGTCGGACAGCCTAGGACAGCAGAAATATATCCTGCCGCTGCCAATCGAATTTGTCTAAAGAGATCCGATCGTAGTTGATGTTCAAATAGCAAGCGATAGTCATGACTCGTCGCCATGCGTTCCGCCAGTTCATTAAACAACGCATCTCCCCGCTTTGAAAAAGCCATGGCTTCCTCAGGAGTAAACGATCGAATCTGTTTTTTTTCGAGTAGTGCCTGTGTCATGATGTCTCTGAATTCCTATTGAATCTCAATGCATAAGTTGTCCTATGTTTCACTCATACCTTGCCTCTCAACCATCTTCCGGAAACTCTAACAATAGAAATTAAAGTTCAGTGAAAGTACTGTCAGTAAAGGATTTCAAGAAAAATAATCCAAGGCTTCTGTACATGAATTAGAGCCTTTTTATTAAAGTTTTCTAATAATTTTAAGACCAAAACTCCCGTGATTTTACTCATGGCAAAGTTCTATCTAGTATGAGAAAAGTTGGCTAAAGGCTGATTTTTGAATAACAACTTTGAGGATAGATGACTATGTCTACGAGTACGCAATCCGAAAGTGGTCAATCGACAAAAGTCCTCTACGATCAGTCCGCCGATCGGTGGGTTCGAGGAGAAGCGATCTCACTTTCTGACTTTACAGCTCGCCCGATCGTCTTGGGCATGTGTGAGCCACTTGAAAATACGGATGTTTTAGATATTGGATGTGGGGAAGGCTATTGTAGTCGTGAACTAAAACGCCGAGGTGCCGCTCAAGTCTATGGCATTGATCTGTCGGAAGGAATGATTTTAGCCGCGCAGCAGCAAGACGAAATTGATCAATTAGGAATTCAATATGAGTCTAGATGTGCAACTGATTTAAGCCATATTCCAAATGCGTCCTTCGATCGGGTTTTGGCGGTATTTCTATTCAACTATGTCACCGTTGAGCAAATGCATCAATGTATGGCAGAAGTATTTCGAGTGCTGCGTCCGGGTGGGAAATTCATCTTCAGTATTCCCCATCCTTCATTTCCATTTATGCGGGATCCTGAATATCCCTTCTATTTTAATGTCGGTGATGCGGGCTACTTTAGCCATTGCGATCGACAATTTCCCGGTCGAATTTGGAAGCGCGATGGCTCATGGTTGGATGTGCAACTTGTGCATAAACCGCTAGAAACCTATTTTGACAGCCTGCTTGCAGCGGGTTTTAGCATGATGCCGATCGTGCGAGAGCTGCGCGTTACTCCAGAGCATATTCAATTAGACCCTCAATTTTTCCAGCCTTTAGCTGATTATCCCCTTCACTTAGCCATCCAGGTTTCCCGATGAAAATTCAATCGTCTTCATTTATGCAAGGTTTTGAGAATGTCGCTCAGGTGCATCCGCTCTGGGTTCATCCATTCTTGCAGCGCTGCCGATCGAGTGAGCTAACACTTCCAGAAGTGAAAGTCTTGGCTGTGCAAATGTATAAATTTTCCAAGCAATTCAATCGAATTCTCGCCAGTATTGTGACCTGCTGTCTCGATGAACAGGCTCAATGGGTGATTTTAGATAATTTATTTGATGAAATGGGGCGAGGAGACAGCAGCCAAGCCCATCCAGAATTATTTCGTCACTTCACAAGAGCGATCGGAATTAGTGATGCTGAGTTAGAAGCTCACGAGACCTATCCAGAAACTCAGGCATTGATTGATACCTACCTCAGACTCGCCAGTGAATATGGCTATCTGAGCGCATTGGGGGCCGTCTGTTATGCCTCGGAAGGCATTGTTCGATCGCTCTATACCCAACTTTATATCGGAATTCAGGGTGCTTCTCCTCTCTCTAAGGAGGACCTGATTTTCTTCGAAGTTCACATGGATGTGGATGATGGCCATGCCGCAAAATTAGCCGCTTTAATTGATCCTCGGATTCAGGATGCTTCAGAAGCCGTTGATATTCACCGAGCTATTTTAGAAGCAATGGATGCCCGTGTTCAATTTTTTGATGGGATTTATCACCAGTTAACGACGACTAACCCACTAATTAGAAGCTCTGAATTGGTATACCTCTAATTTATCTACTACTAAAAACAAGATTCGTACGTAATAGCTCATTCCAATTTTGAGTGGGAACAATAACCAATAGATATTTCTCTACTTCTTACCCCTCAGGAGCATTATGTACGGACTTGTGAATAAAGCGATCGCGGATATGGTCAAGACGAAATTCGGCGAGGAAACTTGGCAGGAAATTCGTCAAAAGGCATCGGTTGAGGATGAGACATTTCTCAGCATGGAGGGCTACCCTGACGATGTCACCCACCGTCTCGTCAAAGCGGGTAGCCAAGTCCTGGGGCTGTCTGGTGCCCAGATTATGGAAGCGTTTGGAGAGTTCTGGGTGCAGTATACGGCAACGGAAGGCTATGGCGAATTGATGGATATGAGTGGAGATGATTTGCCAGAATTCTTGCAGAATTTAGACAATCTCCATGCCAGAGTTGGCGTTAGTTTTCCACAGTTAAAACCCCCTTCCTTCGATAGCTATGAAGGTGAAAATGAGAATGAGCTGACCTTAGAGTATCGTTCTGAGCGAGAAGGATTAACCCCAATGGTGTTTGGGTTGGTTAAAGGACTGGGCGATCGTTTTAATACCGACGTTGATATTTCCCAAACTCAAAGCCGAGAAGAAGGTGCAGATCACGATGAATTTTTAATTAAATACAAACAAAATTAATCTTAGTCAAGCCACCCAAAACTCATGTCCTCTCCGTTCTCTGTTCCTCCTGAGTTTTCATTATCTCCGGAACTACTATCCACAGTATTTCCATTTCATTGTGTCATCGATCGTAATTTTAGAGTTGTTCAAGCTGGAGAAGTTCTCCAGCGAGTTTGTTTTGATGCCTTGATTGGGAGTCAATTCGATCGCTATTTTAAAATTAGTCGTCCAAAGAGTGATTTAGATTTTGATGCCATTAGAAAGCGTCTAAAGTCTATTTTCTTACTGGAAGTAGCGCACAATGGCATGAGCCTCAAAGGACAAATGGTCTATCATGAGGGGCATGATTTACTTTTTTTTCTGGGTTCGCCTTGGATCACAGATACGAGTAAACTTGCTCCTCTGGGCATTAAGTTAAAAGACTTTGCAATTCATGATTCAGTGGTTGACTTTGTCTTTTTGCTAGAAGCGATGAATAGCTCACTGAATGAGAGTAAGAAACTAATGGCTGAGTTAAATCAGCAACAAAACCAGCTTAAAAATGCATTAGTCATTAAGGAAAATCTAGCCAAAATTGCTGAAGCTCAGTCTGCACGACTGGGAAAAACCATTACAGATTTACAAAAGACCCAAGCGCAACTGGTTCAGACTGAAAAAATGTCTGGACTGGGTCAGATGGTGGCAGGGGTTGCCCATGAAATTAATAATCCAGTCAATTTTATTCATGGTAATTTAACATTTGCAAAGCAATACACCGACAAGCTCTTTGAGTTGATCGCCCTTTACCAGAAAATTTACCCTGAACCGGATAGTACGATCGATCAATTTATAGATCAAATTGATTTTGAGTTTATGAAAGAGGATCTGATGAAGATCGTCAGCTCGATGCAGATTGGAACAGATCGAATCCGTGAGATTGTGACTTCATTAAGAACCTTCTCTAGATTGGACGAAGCCGAGCATAAGATTGTTGATATTCATTCGGGGATTGATAGTACGCTCTTAATTTTAAAACATCGACTAAAAGCGACCAGTCTACGGCCTGAAATTAAGGTTATTTCACAATATGGTGACTTACCAAAAGTCGAGTGCTATGCCGGACAGCTCAATCAAGTCTTTATGAATCTGTTGAGCAATGCGATCGATGCTCTGGATGAATGGGATAGTCAACGATCGCCCCAAGAACGAGTTGAAAAACCTTGTCAGATTGAAATTATTACGACTTTCAATGATCAAGATCAGGTGTCAATTACAATTCAAGATAATGGTCCAGGGATTCCTGAAGACATTCAAAGTCGTCTTTTTGATCCATTCTTTACGACTAAACCTGTCGGAAAAGGCACAGGTTTGGGCCTGTCGATTAGCTATCAAATCATTGTTGAAAAGCATGGCGGTAAGCTCTGGTGCCATTCAAATCCAGACCAAGGGACTGCTTTCCATATTGAAATCTCTCGCTTACTCTTTCTTAATCACTCAGATGACAGTCTGATTGAGCTGTCTTCGGTTGCTAGATTGGAAGACCAACTATTGCAGTCCGCTTGACGGATTCTACGCCGTGGTCATGTTTGAAATGCCAATGCTGAGCGCGATCGGCTCAAAAATCGTGGGGATAATCTTTTGGTCGATCGCGTTCACACTCAAAATAGCGGCCTCATCGTCAGGATAGTCCAACGGGTCATAAAAACAGGCAAAGGTAAAGGGTAAATTCAATTGATTGAGTTCATGGGTGACATGTTGCATAACGGCGGCTACCGTTTCTAGTTCTAAAGCCAGTGCAATACAATGGCGATCGGTTCCAGGTAAACCTGCATTGCCGACGGCTACGTAACGATCGCCTTCGACCAGATTTTTTGGCAATTTTAGTTGAACAATGTCTCCGATTTTCCAGGGGCGATCGGGCTGTAGATGTCGCTGTGGGTCGGCTTGCAGGGTGAGTTGCTGTTTCCGAAGGTAGAGCTTTTCTTCAGGGGCTTCTCCCACAACGCACCAGTCGTGATCCCAATAGCCTTCGCCATGATTGCTCTGATGTAGAAGGCTAGCAAAATCTAAATCTAATCCGAATACCCGATGATTGAGTTGATGGCTATAGTCACTCATAGTTTTAAATTTACTTTAGGTTTTAAATTTACTTTAGGTTTTAAATTTACTTTATTTCTAATAAATCTCGATCGAACAATACCGATACCAATGCATCTGGGTACAAAATTAATTGCTGGGCAAAATGCAACCAATTAGCTTCGATCGTTCCAATACGATGATGATACTGAATACGAACTTCAACCTCATAGATCAGATTCCGTCCAATCCACTGCAATAGTCTTGCAAATTTATTGGATGATAACCCGTCGGGGAATTCTGCAATGTAGGAATCGACCAATGCGATGACACAAATTTGAATCTTGTCAAAGGGAAGAACAGCCCGATCGCAGCGCTCTTGCCAAGTTCCAGCGGTGGGGGGTGGCAATCCTTTGAGCCAATGCTGGAGTGGATCTGTTAATAGGTTTGCCAGGTCGGTTAACGGATCGCCCCAGCCCACATGTTCCCAGTCAATCAGTTGGAGCGATCGAGTGTCAGGATGAATGAGCCAATTGCCAAATTGCAAATCTTGATGGGTTAAGCAGCAGGCAGACCAGGTTTTTGATAAGGTTTCTAGCTCGTTGATGAGTTGGGGCTGGTTTTGGTACCAGCGGAAGAAGGTGAGCGCGTCACTTCGCACCCAACCAAACATTTCGGGGATGAAGGGGCGCAGGGGTGAACATTCGGCGGGACAATCGGACGGAATCAGGGACTGCTCGATCGATCGCAGGTGTTCTCTATCGCGACTCTGGCCATAGGTCAACCGATGCATTTGTCCCAAGTGCTGCCCTAGGGATGATGCGATCGAAGTTTTAAGCCCTGATCGTTCCTCACAATAGTCATGTAAGTTTTCATAGTGCGTTAGGAAGGGGCTGACCAAAATCGAGGATTCTCGATCGTAATGTGCGATCGGCGGAATAAAGCTGCGTAATGGGGATAGGCGATCAGTCTGGTTAATCAGATCTTGAACGGCCCATTCTCCTAAAAATAATTCATTACAACCATGCTGATCCATGGTCTCTTGCTTAACCAGCCAATCCGTTGAATTCTCGAATTTTAGGTGAAGATTGAGGTTTTTTCCGGGTAATGGATGGATTGAAACAGGTGGCCGATCGCTCTGACAAATTCCTAAGTCTTTAATATAAGTAAATGCATTATTTTCGGAAAGAATGAACATAATATTGGTTGAGTAGGTCGATTTCAGTTAGTTAGAAATAGATCAAAATAGGTAAAGCTGACGACTAGAACCCGATCGTATTCTAGTCGTCAGCTATATTAATCAAGTGCCCAGTTCAACTGGCTTTAGTGAATGTTATGGGTCACGATGATTAGTCACTGTGATGAGTCACTGTGATTACCAGCAAGGGTGGCAGTTGCCGCCGCCGCTGCCGCTACGCTTACCGCTGCGCTTGCCGCTGCGTTTGCCATGCTTGCCACTCCGTTTGCCGCTGCGCTTGCCGCTACGTTTACCGCTACCTTTACAGCCATGTCCATGTCCGCCCCCGGAGATTTGGAGTTCGGTTTCGGAGAGTTCGGTCAAGAAGCTATCAGCTTGGTTCAATGTAGCGATGTCGAGAATAGAAATCTTAGACATGATGTGTCTCCCAAAAAATGAGTAAAGAGCATAACTTAGACATTTTTTGAAGTTGGATTGAGTGTTACAAAACATTTGCAATTACAAGCATGTAACTAACAAGTGTTTTGTAGTTCTTTCCGCCTTCGAGTTCCATAGTGCCGCGATCGTTTTGTCTCTTCAAGTCATGATCACTGATTTTTCGGACATAATGATCGCCGTTCAATTCCCTACCCTAAGAAAGGGAGAAGATCTTCCAGATAGTAGGGGTGGATTAGGTCAGAACTTGCGACACTAGATTCAATGTGCTTATAACAGCGCTTCCCTGCTTAGCTGACATATGTGTATACAGCTAGCTAGCCAGCCAGCGCTTATTGTTTTCGGAGATGTGCTTCCTATGTCTAATCAGGCTCTGTCTAATCAAGCTTCCCATCAAACCTCCAGTCAATATCCCAGTACGCCCTCCACGATCGGTCGCCCCAAAACCATTGATGATGCCTACGTTGAACGCTTAAAAGAATTGGTGAGGCAAAGTCCTAAGGCTTCGGGCTATGCCTTCGATCGCTGGACCGCCTATTGGTTACGAGAGCATCTTTTGGGTGAATTTGGCATTGCGGTGACAGAGCGCCATATTAATCGTCTGCTCAGCCAGATGGGTCTTTCGACACGCCAACGGCTTCAGATTAGCCATGGAAAATTGACCCACCATGATCCCATTGCGATCGTTGATCTCTTCCCCACCTTGAATTAATTCTCACTTTAAGAATTCTCACGTTTCAGGAATCCTATGTCCGCTGCTCTAACGATCGCTCTAGATATTGCCTCTGATCATCCTTGGATGGAACGACTCACGACAGAACGTCTAGAGCCGATCGCCTTGGGTAGTGATGTTAAAACCCATCTACGATCGGGGTTAACGGTCATTATGGCGGGCAAGGTCAGGGTTTTGACGGGTGAGACGTTGGTCTGTTCGCTTTGTGCTGGAGATATTCTGTCGTTGGATTTAGCGCAGATTGATGACTATCGTTTGCGATCGGGCTTGGGATTGACGCTGCTGCATCTTTCTCCCAGTTTGCTAAACGATTTGCAGAAAGAGCTGCCCCAGGTGCGCGATCGGATTCAACAAAAAATCCAGTTTCACGCCTTGGGTTCCGCCTCTCCAGACCAGCTTCCCCGCAGTGCAAGGCAACGCTCTGATTTGAAACCTGATGTGACATCCGTTCAGCGATCGTCCAATCAGGTTTCAAGTCGATCGTCCAATCAATCTAAAAAAGAGGCCGATGCCGTTCAATTCCCTCGACCTAGGGGTGGAATGAAGCGGTTGTTTCAGCGGGTGGTGCATCACTATCCGTTTATTAAGCAGCAGAGTGCGGTGGACTGCGGCGTGGCCTGTCTTGCAATGATTGGGTTGTACTGGGGGAAGCGGTTTGATATTAATCAACTGCGCCATTTAGCCAATGTCGATCGACGTGGCGCATCTTTGAAAGGATTGGTTCTAGCTGCGGAACAGGTGGGGTTTTCGGCGCGTCCGGTGAAGGCGAGTCTCGACCAGATTTCACGACAGCCGCTTCCTGCGATCGCCCATTGGCAAGGTCGTCACTATGTGGTGGTGTATGAAGTGACGAAGCGTCAGGTGTTGGTGGGGGATCCGGAATTAGGTCGGAAACGCTATAGTCATCGCGAATTTATGGAGGGTTGGACGGGTTATACGTTGCTGTTGCAACCCACGGTGTTGTTAGAAAAAGCCCCAGAAGCGAAGAAATCTCTGAGCCGCTTTATCAAACTTTTGAAGCCTCACTGGTTGGTGTTGACGGAAATCCTGTTAGCCTCGCTGTTGATTCAGGTGTTTGGACTCGTGACGCCGCTGTTGACGCAGCTTTTGCTCGATCGGGTGGTGGTGCAACGGAGCGGTACGACGTTGATTGCGATCGGGACGGGACTGATGATTTTCAGTTTCTTTCGGATTGTGCTAAGTAGTTTGCGGCAATATTTGTTGTATCACACAGCCAATCGGATTGATGTATCTCTAGTGGTGGGCTTTATTAGCCACGCATTGCGACTACGGCTAAGTTATTTTGAAACACGCTATGTCGGTGATATCACCTCTCGGATTGCTGAGAATCAGAAAATTAGACGATTTATTACAGGTGATGCCATCACGACGCTGTTGGATCTGGTGATGGTGTTTGTATACATCGGTCTGATGGTTTGGTATAGCTGGCAAATGGCAGTTTTAGCGTTGGCAATGGTGCCGCTGCTATTTTTAATCACTATCATTTCGACACCTTTTTTACGGCAGGTTTCGCGGGCGGAATTTCTGGCGAATACTCAGGAGAGTAGCTACTTGATCGAGGCGCTGACTGGGATTGGGACGGTCAAGTCTATGGGTCTGGAACGCAGAGTTCGCTGGCGGTGGGAGGCATTGTTCACCAAGGCGATTAAGCTGAATTTTTCGGGGCGGGTGATTCGGGAACGAATGCGATTTGCGAGCAGCTTAGTCGAAACCGGGGTGTCCCGATCGCTCCTATTATTTGGCATTTGGCTCGTGATTAATGACCAGTTAACGATCGGACAACTCATGGCCTTTAATATGCTGCTGGGAAACGTAATTACGCCCTTCATGCGACTGATTGATTTGTGGGATGATTTTCAAGAAGTGTTGATTTCAGTGGAGCGATTGAATGATGTGTTGGATTCGCCTGCGGAAGAAAGTGGGGCGGACAGTCTGACTCAGTTGCCGACGATCGCGGGAAAAATTCGCTTTGAAAATGTCACCTTCCGCTACAACCTGGAAAGCACGACCAATACCCTGGAAAATCTCAGTTTTGAGGTGCAGCCGGGACAGACCGTGGCTCTCGTGGGACGCAGCGGCAGTGGCAAGACCACCATCTCAAAACTCTTGCTGGGCTTGTATCTCCCGACAGATGGCAAGATTTTTGTGGATGGGTATGATTTGGCTACTGTGTCGATGCGATCGCTGCGTCAGCAGGTCGGCGTCGTGGACCAAAATACATTTTTGTTCGGCGGCACGATTCGTGAAAATCTCACAGTGGGACATCCCGAATCCAGCATGGCGGCAATACTGGAAAGTGCCCGTCTTGCAGGGGCCGATCGGTTCATCGACGGCTTGCCCATGGGCTACGACAGTCCGATCGGGGAAGGTGGTGGAATGCTTTCGGGGGGACAGCGGCAGCGTCTCGCGATCGCCAGAGCACTCTTGGGAAAACCTCGGTTGCTGATTTTAGACGAAGCCACGAGCAGTCTAGATGCGGAAACGGAGCGCTTAATCCAAGAAAACTTCAATCAAATCTCTCATCAACAAACCACGTTGATCATTGCCCATCGACTGTCTACGGTGCGAAATGCAGATTTGATTTTAGTGCTGGATCAGGGCGTGCTGATCGAATCGGGAACCCACGAATCATTGATGAAAAAACGAGGGCAGTACTATGCGCTAAATCAGCAGCAATTGACGATCGGTTGAGTTGATTAGATTCCGGGTTGTGTCCGGGGTTCGACTCCGCTCACCCCACGAAGATCTTGAGAACTGAGTGGAGTCAGAAGCTTGAGGACTGAGCGGAGTCGAAGTCCGGCGATATGAACGATCGGTTGATTTAATCATTACAGATTTAATCACTACAGATTTAACTATTAACAGTGTTTGGTGTTTTGAAATGCCTCAAGTTTTAGAGCCTGATGTCCTACAGCCCATCTATTCGCCAAGTCCAATCATCACCAGCTATGGCGATTTAGGAAGTGATTTTGGGACGGTTGAGGACTGGACTGAGATTACTCAGGAAATGCTCGATAATTTGCCGCAGCGGTGGAGCCGAAGTTTAATCTATTTATTAGTGACCTTTGGGGTCGTTGTCATTCCTTGGGCCTTCTTGTCCGAAGTCGATGAAGTCGGTAGCGCAAAGGGCCGCTTTGAACCCAAGGGCAAGACGGTACGGCTAGATGCCACGATCGGCGGGAAGGTCTCCTCTGTCAAGGTCAAAGAAGGCCAGCAGGTGACGATCGGCCAGCCTTTAATTGAATTTGATACCGACTTGATGCGCAATGAATTAAGTCAAGCCCAAGCCAAACTCGAAGGGCAAATCAATCGCAAAACGCAATTACAACTCGCTCAACGCCAACTTAGCCTCAGCCTCAACACGCAACGTCTACAGTTTCAAGCCCAACTCGCCGAACAACAGTCCGAACGCAATCGCACCGAACAACGCATTTCCCTCCACGGCACCTCCGAAACCCTCAGCCGGAACCTACTGGAGAGAGACAGCACCCGCGCTGCACGCTTTCGGGAATACAACAAAATGGGCATTCTTCCGCGCATTCAAGCCGAAGATGCCGAGCGCGTCACCCTCGAAACCCGACAGCGCCTCGAACAAAATCAATCCGATCGTCGCCAAGCCCAACTCGAACTCGAAAAGCAAGACAGCACCGCCGAAAAAATCCGTCAAGACGGTGAACTCGCGCTGATCGCTATCCGTCGCCAAGTCGAAGAATCCCAAGCCGAAATTCTTCAAGTCGGCTCCGAAATCACGTCCCTGCGCAGCCAAATCAAATCCCTCGAACTCAAACTCCAACAAAGTCAACTCAAAGTCCCCATCTCAGGCACCCTGTTCGAGCTTCCCGTCCAAAATCCTGGAGCCGTACTGCAACCGGGACAACTGGTGGCCACGATCGCCCCTAAAGGCGTTCCGCTGGTGCTACGGGCACAGATGACCAGTCGAGACAGTGGATTTCTCAAAGTCGGGCTTCCGGTGAAGGTAAAGCTAGATGCCTTTCCCTATCAGGACTATGGCGTTTTGGCGGGAAAGATTCGTTGGATTTCCCCAGATTCAAAACGATCGGCCTCGGCGAAGAACAGTGAAGAATCCGTTTTCGATATCGAAGTGGAACTAGCGCAGAACTATGTGCAGGTGGGCGATCGGAAAATCCTGATTAACCCCGGACAGACCGCCAACGCCGAAGTGATCATCCGTCGTCGTCATGTCGGAGACTACATGCTTGATCCATTCCGTCGCCTGAAAAAAGGAGGAGTTAATTTCTAAAAGAACTCTGCCTAATAAGTCCTGACAATCGGTGTCAGCTCTATCTAAAGAAAGAACTGCCATCAATCTGGAAACATTGAACCATCGATTTGATTCAATGATTAAGTGAGACGATTTAAAGAGAATTTAAATTTCGTTTTCATTTAAGAAAGATTGTCATTGGACTGCCTTTTAATACTATGCCTCGCAAAATCACACTCACTCACCTTGACCTTCTCCAGCAAGCCAAATACCGTTATCAGCTTCCCGATCTTATAATGGCGGCACGTCAGCACAAAGTTCTGTTGAGTGCCGCTGAGACCGAAGGGATTGTCATTTCTACCGAAGAGCTTCAGCAGAGCGCCGATCGGCTCCGGATTGAGCATCGGCTCATGAGTGCCAAAGAGACGTTGTCATGGCTCGAACGCTACTACTTTTCGATTGATGATTTTGAAAATTTAGCGTACATTACTCTGCTTCGATCGCGGCTTTCGGATCAGATGTTTAGCGATCGAGTTTTGACTCATTTTTCCGATCGGCAGCTAGAGTATATCCAATCCACAATTTATGAAATTATCCTGCCTGAGCATGAGTTGGCTATGGAGCTATTTTATGCCCTGCAAGAGCAAGAAATCGACTTTCTATCAGCCTTCCATCAGTATGTTCCTCAGGCGAGATCCCGATCGGTGCGTCGCCGAGATCTTCTGCCAGAACTCTCTGCTGTTGTCTTTGCCGCCGCTCCACCTACGCTATTGCCTCCCATTCGGACCCCGAAAGGCTCCCATTTAATCTATGTGGCGACGATCGTTCCAGCGGAATTAACCGATGAAATGCGATCGCAAATTCAAGCGGAGCTGTTTGATCAGTGGTTGATGTCGCAAAGTGAAATGCTGGAGGTTACGCTCCCAGACGATCTATTAGTTTGATTCTCAACCTATTCGCAACTCCCACAAACTCAAAAGCCCCCAATTCTGGGGGCTTTGTGGTATTTACAGTAGATTTTATCGACCCATCGCTGCACGTAATGGCGATGCGATCACAAACCACATAATCACGGCAACGATTCCAATCCCAAAGGTCGAAAGATAGCGCAGTGCAGGATCCATCTCCGATCGCATAATCACGCGATTAATTGCAACAGCCCCACCCCCAATGCCTCCACCGATCGCGCCGCCCATAAACAGTAAAACTAAGGGCAATCCGATCGCCAAATACTCATGCCAAGCCAAATCATTGGTTACTTTGACCGTGCTTCCATTCACAATCACCGAAGGAACAGGATCAAAGAAATTATTCGCTTTCAGTTCTACAAGGATCTCGACACCCTTATCATCCTTAACCAGGAATTGATTTTTATTTTTACCTTGGGGTGCAGAACTTCCATTAACCAAAATCTTGGGTTCATTCAAGCCTGACACATCCAGTGACACTTGACGCTTTCCAAACAAAACCGAACGTACAGGGTACAACATTATCATTTCTAGCCAAATCACATCTGCTCTAAAATACCCAACTCACGATCGAAAATGATAATAATCCCGCCATAAACTCCAAAACTGACCTGGGATTGTTATATTGGCTATTAGCGATGATGGAAGCTGTTGACAGCCGATAGTTATGAAATCCAATGTTCTTTCCTTTGATCCGACGACCCTTCCTGACTTGATTGAGCAGGGCTATATTGTCTGCCAGGTCCATCCCACGTTGCCGTTGAAGATTTATAACTATGGCGCAAAAACGCAGTATGAGCGCTTTTGGAATGAGGCGACTTTGAGTTGTCGCGGATTGGTGTTGGATGCGGAGTATCAGCCGATCGCCCGACCCTTACAAAAGTTTTTCAATATTGAAGAGCATCAGGGAACATTGCCTGATGGAATGCCCGTAATCTACGAAAAGATGGATGGGTCCATGATTTTGCTGTTCCACTATGCGGGGGACTGGCAGGTTGCATCGCGGGGGAGCTTCTGTTCAGAGCAGGCAATAAAAGCAAAGGCAATGCTGGACAACTACACGGAAGAATTGGCAACACTCGATCGGAGCTATACCTATATTCTCGAAGTGATCTATCCGACCAATCGGATTGTGGTTGATTATGGAACGCAGGAGCGATTGGTGATGCTGTCGGCGATTCATACGTTGACCAGTGAGGAATTAGAGTTGGAGAACGTTGGCTGGCCCGATCGTGCCCAGACCTATCCGGCTGACGATATCAAAACCTGGATGACCACCATTCAGAAAACTCAAAGCGAACTCGTCAATCAAGAAGGCTTTATTCTAAAGTGGCCCAATGGGTTTCGGTTAAAGTACAAACTTGCAGATTACGTTCGACTGCACCGAGTTTTGACGCGGATTCAGGCGAAGGATATTTGGGAATGTCTCTGTGAGGGACAGAATCTCGATCAGTTTTTAGAATCGGTTCCAGATGAGTTTTATCAATGGGTTAAGGGGGTCAAAGCTGACTTAGACGATCAGTTTCAGGCGATCGAAGCCGATGCGAAACGGCAGTTTGCGGCATCCGGTCAATCGCTAGAACAAATGCGCGGCGATCGCAAAGCCACCGCCGCCTATTTCCAAACGCAGCCCTATACCAAGATCTTGTTTTTAATGTTGGACGATCGGGACTATCAACAAGCCATTTGGAAATTGATCAAACCCGAATTTCAACGCCCATTCCGATCAGATAACGAAGGCTAACACTATGACACTCAAACTGATTTTGACAAAGGGACTCCCCGCCAGTGGCAAAAGCACCTGGGCCAGAGATTACATCGAAAAATATCCCTCTACTGCCAATCTCTGTAAAGATGACCTCCGGCTGCAACTGCCTGCCAGTAAAAAGCGTGAAGGTCAGGTTTTGAAAGTGCGAGATCTATTAACTCGTCACTATCTCAGTGATGACTATTCTGTAATCTGGTCTGATACTAATCTCAATCCGATTCATGAAGCCAAAGCGATCGCCATTGCACAGGAATTCGGTGCTGAATTTAAGATTCAAGACTTTACCCAAGTCGATCGCTTTGAATGTATTCGGCGTGATCTGTTGCGATTAAATTCTGTGGGTGAACGGGTGATTAATCAGATGTATTACCAATACCTCGCACAGCCACAACCCGCTCCAGAAAATAATCCTAGCCTACCCAACTGCTATCTGGTTGATGTGGACGGGACCTTGGCCATCAATACAACCCGACCGTTTTTTGCATGGCATCGAGTGGGGGAAGACAGTCTAAACGAACAGGTCGCCACGCTGGTCAAACAACTCGCTACTGCAAACAAAATCATTATCATGTCAGGCCGATCGGAAGTCTGTCGTCAGGAGACGTTGGATTGGCTCGATCGCTATGGCATTCCCCACGATGATCTGATTATGCGTCCGGCTGAGGAACAATGTTCGGATGATATTTTGAAATCAGAACTGTACGGGCAACAGATTCGCGATCGGTATAATGTCATGGGTGTGATTGACGATCGGCCCAAAGTCTGTCGAATGTGGCGACAACTGGGTTTAAGCGTCTTCCAAGTCGGCAATCCAGATCATGAGTTTTGATCATTGAGCAACTTCTGTCAGGCACGATCGAGGACCAGGAGTTTAATCTGGGAAAGAGGATCTAATAACACCCGGCGATTGAAATCGCGTCTACACAAACGAAGTCCACCGTCGACTAAGAGTTAGTCTTAACCCGCAACGGCGGGTTTTGCTTGTGTAGCCGCGACTTTAGTCGCCAGGGCAAGTAGTGGATCTGGAGATGACTCAGGAGGAACGTGCCTTGACACAGGCTTACTACCATAGGTTTCGTCCAGTATTGGACTATATTGATGCGCATCTAGGGGATGACTTGAGTTGCGATCGATTGAGTTCGATCGCGGCCTTTTCAAAGTACCATTTTCATCGACAATTTTCGGCTCTTTTCGGCATGAGTCTCTACCACTATATTCAACTCAACCGCTTCAAACGATCGGCTTACCAACTAGCCTTTCGCCAATCATCCATTCTCGACATTGCGATCGACAGTGGCTACGAAACCCCCGAATCCTTTTCCCGTGCCTTCAAAAAAACGATCGGCCAAACCCCCTCCGACTTCCGAAAGCAACCCCAATGGGCATCCTGGCATTCCACCTACGAATCCCTTCATCAAATCCGGAGCAATCATATGAAACCGAACCATTCGTTAGAACCCGTTCAGATTATTACCGTTCCTTCAATGCAGGTCGCGGTGCTGGAGCATCATGGCGATCCTAGGACGATCGGTGACTCCATCAGCAAATTCATCGAATGGCGCAAACAACATCATTTGTCGCCCAAAGTCAGCGCAACGTTCAATATCCTTTACAACAATCCCGCTGATACACCACCTGAGAACTATCGCATTGATCTCTGCGTTGCTACCGATTTAGAAATTGTTGAAAATACGCTCGGGATTATTGCTAAAACCATTCCCGGTGGGAAATGTGCGGTGTTACGACATATTGGTTCTGATGATCAGTTGGCCGATCGCATTCATGATCTCTACGCCACCTGGCTACCCCAAAGCAATGAAGAACCGCGTGATTTTCCATTGTATTTACAGCGGGTGAGCTTCTTTCCAGATGTCCCAGAACAGGACGCAATCACCGACATCTTTTTGCCGCTCTTGTAATGCTAGTTTGCAGGATAAAACAACATGTAACAGCCGATCGAACATCTGCTGATTTATCGCTACGATAAACGATGAATCATTCAGATTAAGGCTAGAGCAGGAGCGAAAAATGGACGGCAAATGTCTTTGCGGGGCAATCACGGTGAGTACCCCCGACAAAACCCATATTGATGCCTGTCATTGTGGAATGTGTCGGCGCTGGGGCGGTGGGCCTGCCTTGGGGCTATCCTGTGGGTCTGAGGTGACGATCGTTGAAGGCCAAGAAAAGATCAAAGTATACCCGTCTTCGGAATGGGCGGAACGCGCCTTTTGTGGAAACTGTGGCACCCATTTGTTCTATCGATTGGTGGAGAGTAATCAATATTTTGTGCCAGCGGGTCTATTTCAAGATGACAGCGAGTTTGAATTTACGGAGCAGATTTTTGTGGATAAAAAGCCCAGCTACTATGAGTTTGCCAATCAAACCGTGAATCTGTCGGAAGCTGAAGTATTTGCTAAGTTTGCGGCAGGTGGAGATACCGAAAGCGAGTAAAACGTCATCTCAAGTTATCTAGCAATGAAGCATTATGATTGCACTTTTCCTGATTGTCGTTGGTTCGATCGCACTCTTCCTGTTTCCCTTTTGGTTGCTACCCGCCAATCCTTTTCCCCAGCCATCGGGGCAATGGCGAGTGGGCACAACTGAAGTGACTTGGGATTCAGCCTGCTATACAGGTGTCATTGCCAAGGTTTGGTATCCCACGAATGATGTCGCAGGTAACAGCCCTTATATCGATAATATTGGGCGGACCCTATCCGTCATGACCACCGGGATAAATCCCTTAGTCAAGTTGATTTTTAATCAGTTATATCTCGGTCGGGTGATGACTCCAGCCTTGCTCAATGCAACGATCGATCACAGTTCAGAAGGATTTCCCCTCATCCTCTTTTCACCCGGCTTTGGGGTCATGAATTGGCTCAATACCTTTTACGCCTTAGAGTTTGCGAGTCACGGCTTTATTGTCATTGGGATCAATCACCCTGGTTCCAGTGCTGCCAGTCTATTGGCGGATGGATCTCAGGTAAAGTTTAAGACGCTTGAGAAAAATCCCTTTGCAGATGCCGATCTATTGAATGCTGTATTAGCTGAAACGAGTCAGGAGCAAGCCAACAATATTTCCAGAGTGGTGGATACGGCGATCGCCCTGAATGCTAATTCAGACTCTGTTCTATTTCAGAAAATTAACATCAATAAAATCTTTGCTGCCGGACATTCGGTCGGTGGAGCGGCTAGTTTTATTGCCTGTGGTCAAGATCAACGTATTGCAAAAGGCGTCAATTTTGATGGGCTATTTATCGATGCGATCGACACCGACTACACCGACAAAGAACTATTGCTAGTTCTTTCCGATCGAGATCAATCCAGACCCAAAAATCAAAAAATGCGTCTTCAGTATGATCAAATCATGGACCGGGATGCATTACAGATAGACCAGCTAGCGACCAAAGCAAGGCTACAAAGAATCCTATTACCGATGACAGGTCATCTTGATTTTGCGGATGTACCTTTGATCATTCAACCGATGTTTGTCAAGTCGATCGGTTTCGTCGGTAAAATTGATGGATTAGAGATCTTGTTGAAGACATCGACGATCGCGATGGATTTTCTAGAGCGATAAAGCTTCTGGGATTATTTAGACCACTTCGATCGGATAGCCCCAATGAAACTTGAAGTCATTGCTCATGCCAAACAGGTCACACAACGATCGCCCATTCTCTTTGTCCATGGTGCTTGGCACGCGGCATGGTGTTGGGAGAACTTTCTGCCGTACTTTGCGGACCAGGGCTACGCGGTTTATGCCGTCAGTCTAAGGGGGCATGGGGCGAGTGAGGGGCGCGATCGGATTCGGTGGCATAGTGCGGCTTATGACTATGTGGCTGATATTGATCAGGTGATTCAAACCATGCCTCAACCGCCGATTCTGGTGGGCCATTCCATGGGCGGATATGTGGTGCAGAAATATTTAGAAACTCATTCGGCAGCGGCGGGTGTTCTGTTGGCTTCGTTGCCTGTGTCAGGTCTTTTTGGTTTTGCGCTCCGGTTTGGATTACGGCATCCTTTGACTTTGCTAAAGTCGCAGCTATTGCTCAACACTTGGCACCTGATCGAAACCCCTGGATTGGCACAAGAGGCATTTTTTTCGCCTGAGATGTCGGCAGTAGAAGTCGATCGTCATTTTGCGAGATTGCAACCGGAGTCTTCTCGGGTGACGTTTGAGACGATGTTACTCAATTTGCCGCGCCCCGATCGGGTTAAGACGCGCATGTTGGTGTTGGCAGCGGAGAACGATCGGGTCTTTTCGGTGGCGGAGCAAGAGGCGACGGCGATCGCTTATGGGACGGAAGCGGTTGTCTTTCCGGATATGGCTCACGACATGATGTTGGAACCGAATTGGCAACAGGTAGCCGATCGGATTCTCGATTGGCTTCGAGAACAGGGATTGTGAGGTTCGATCGGTCAGCGATCGCCTTTCTTTTTCTTGAAATTAGGGCTGGGTGGGAGCGACTTCGGGGTTGAGTTGCTCACGTTGTTTTCCGACTGGCTCGACGGTGTTTTTGGCTTCTTTGGCTTTGTTAATGGGTTTGGTAATGCTAACGGCTGGAGAGGGTGAAGGTGTGGTTTTGGCTTGAGGCTTAGGTTTACTGCTGCAACTGACGATCGGTCCAATCAGGAAAAGCATGAGCATGAGACGTGACAAATGTTGGGTTCGCATGAATTTTTTGGATATGTAGAGGTTGAGTCTATCAATAGAATGCCCGTTGTAGTGATGAATGCACCGTTTCTAGCTCAACCCAAAAACCAACTGCTAAGTTCTAAATCAACATCGATAATTTGTCCGCGCCGCAAAGCCATTATTCTTCCCAACCCACGATCGCACTATCAGCCAAAGCCTGCAAATCCTCATCAACCGCATAGTCTTCAGCATAGAGATCGGCTGATAATTCAAGCTGAGTCAATTCCCTCTGCAATTTCTCCAATGCAATCCGAACCAATTCATTTTGATTTTGAAAACCGTAATGTTCCGATCGTTGGACAAAAGCCCATGACGATTCATCGAGACTAAACTGTGCCTGAACCATAGGAATTCCACTCAACTAAGGCTGTCGTCTAATAGTCTAACACAGGCTATCATAGCGTTATTATCATGCGGACTGTTAAGGCAAAATGTCACAGATCAAAACCGACCCCCGATCGACCGAGGAACTCATTCAACTTGCATTAATCACGCCAGAGGAAACGGACGACGGGGACGATCGGTGGGATTTTATTTCCTTGCTACGGAATCGGGGGGATCGTGAAGTCCTCGATCGCTCAATTGCACTCACTGAAAGCAATGATCCAGAAGAGAGAACGATCGGTATCCAGATTTTGGGGCAGTTGGGGACTCCCGATCGGACGTTTCCTGATGAGTGTTTAACAACACTGATTGGATTGCTAGCCTATGAACAAGATCCACTACTGCTGCAAAGCATTGGAATTGCGTTGGGACATTTGCATGATCCAAGGGCGATCGAACCACAGCTTAAGTTTTGTTTGCATCCGGATTGGGAAGTGCGCTATGGGGTGGTCTTGAGTCTGAATGGTCATGATGATCCAAGGGCGATCGCGGCACTCATTAAGCTATCGGCAGATGAGCATCCCCACGTTCGCAATTGGGCAACCTTTGGGTTAGGCAGTTTGATTGAAGTGGATACGCCAGAAATTCGAGAAGCGCTCTATCAAAGGTTTTTACTGGAAGATACAACTAATGAAGAAACCAATGAAATCTATGGTGAAGCCTTAGTCGGATTAGCGAGTCGTCAGGATGAACGCATTTTACCAAAATTAATCGAGCAGCTTATGTCTGATAATGTGGCAATCCTCGCGATCGAAGCCGCAGAGAAACTTGCGAATCCACAGTTGTTAGCAGCCCTCTTACAAATAGAGACTTGGTGTGAGCCGACCGGATATTTTGCCGAAACGCTTGCGGCTGCGATCGTTGCTTGTACACCCCAGTAGTACTCTTGTAGAGGGCTTGCTGCTGAGATTATCATGACGATAGAATTATGGGGCTATACTGCCAATCATAGGTAGAACAAATGAAAATTATCCAGCAGACTACGACCTTTCTTCATTTAGGCGATCGTAAGCTTGACAAATTTTTCGGAGCAATAGCTGGCACAGGATTTATCATGGGATTCTTAATCTGGCGATTAGGCGTTTCGTACGGTGAATCTCAATATTTACAATTAAAGTGTGAGGCTGTTTCTTCTACGCGATCGGAGCCTTGTACTCTAAAAAATGATCAGCCCTTCACCGTACATGTAGAGTCGGAACCGATTAAAAGGACTAAACTTGAGCATACATTAGATGAGAATCAGAACATTGCAAAATCTAAATTGATTTTGGTGACTGAAAAAGGTGATTATGAAATCCCCAATTTAAATAATCAAGAGGTTAACAGTTATTCTCAGCAAATCGAGAAGATGTTAAAAGAAGGGCGAATTCTAGGGACTCGATTAGATGGACTAACGATCGAGCAAGATACTCGCACAAATAGTCTGATTTGGTGTGTTGTATGGGGATTACCCACCTTACTACTTGGCTATTTTTTGATTTTAGCGATTTTACACACACCAACTTCGATTAGTTGGAAATTTGATCGATCTAATGATTCTGTCACGGGCGAGTTTTATCAATTCTTTCGCCGTATCTATCAGGATAAAGTTTCGCTCAATCAGATACGAGAACTTCAATGGACATCGGACACTAGGATTAGTCGTGATGATGATGGTAACGAGACTAGAAAGGTCACGTTCTGCATTAACTTATTACTCCGATCGGGTGAAGTGATTCCACTAATTCCTCACATGTGGTCAGATTATTGGCAAGCTGAAGATGTCGAGAGGTTTGCGCTTATGATTGGCCGCTTTCTAGATGTAGAAGAACCAAAAGTCTCTGAAATAGCACCTGTACGTCTAGAGCTAGCCTATTCTCAAAAACAAATGCTTGAGCAACAAGAACAAATTCGATTAAAGAAACAACGTTTAGATCGTTCCTAATACTAAATGTCTCAGTCTTGATATGAAGTGGAGATGTGCGCTTATGAGCAAGCCACCAACAGCCGCCAATATGCTATTGGCGGCTCACGCCTATCTCTACCGATCGACCAAAATCCCACGCAATCCCATAGCTGTTGCGGCCTCATAATCCTCCTTCCGACTATCACCCACATGCCAAGCCTGATGGGCTTCACAGCCATGTTTTGCGAGGGCGACGGTGAAGATTTTACCGTCAGGTTTTGCGCTGCCGACTTCGGTGGAAATGGTGACAGATTGAAAATAGGAGTCGAGGGATAACGATCGCAACACCGAATACAAGCGCGAATCAAAGTTAGATGCAATACCGATCGGAATATTCGCTTGATTAAAAAACGCTAAGGTTGCGATCGTTTCTGGATAAAGAAACCAAGCCTCTGCACTCGCAAAATAAGCAAACAAATCTGCAAAGAATGCATCAAAATCCGCAAACTCAATTTTAGCAAACGTCGATCGAGTAATGGCCTTCCACCAGTCATACTCCAACTGCGGAATCTCCTGCGCCGCCGCATGAGGAAACGCCGGAGAACCCGCCTGTTTAAACGCCGCATAAAACGCCAAATCTAAATCCTCCGCCAATGCCTCAACCCCATGCCGCCGCGCCGCCTTCGCATACTGCCACCCCACCGATCGCTCAACCCCAAATAACGTCCCCACTGCATCAAATAACACAACCCGAGGCCGATCGGCTTCGCTCAAGGTTTCAATCAATGCTTGTAATGGCTCTAAACTGTTCAAATTCATCAATCCATTCCTCATTTAAATGGCACAATCAGCCACAATTTTTGCAAAGGCCGCAGCGGGGTCTGGGGCTGCCGTAATCGGACGACCAATCACCAAATAACTAGCACCCGCTGCAAAGGCATCACGCGGCGTCATCGTGCGCTCCTGGTCCCCTTTGTCTGAACCCGCAGGCCGAACCCCAGGACAGATTAACAAGAAATCCTCACCACAGACCGATCGTAACTTCTGAGCCTCCTGCGGCGAACAGACAATGCCCGATAGTCCACTACTTTGGGCGAGTTTGGCCATGGCGATCGTGTACTCAGCCACCGAAAGCGCGCTATGGAGTTCTTGAGTCAGCGTGGCTTCGTTGATGCTAGTGAGAAGAGTGACGGCAATGATATTGGGGGGCGTGACCTGGGCGATCGTGGCGGCTTCCTGTGTGGCTTTTTGGGCACGGCTGAGTCCGATGGAACCATTCACAGCATGAACGGTGAGCAAGTCTACACCATAGCGAGCGGCAGAAGCACAGGCTCCGGCAACGGTGTTGGGGATGTCGTGGAACTTGAGGTCGAGGAAGATTTTTTTATTTTTTTGCTTAAGCGTATGGAGAAGGCGGTCTCCGGTAGCGACGAACAGTTCCAGCCCGACTTTCCAAAATGTGACCTCTGGAAGTCGATCGACCAGATCTAATGCAGCGGCTTCCGTGGGGACATCGAGGGGAACGATGATGCGATCGGCAAAGGAAGAAGTCATGACACAGTCTTAAAACGTCCCATCAATTATACGCTGCGCTAGACGCCGCAACGATCGAACCACCTGAACCAAATCGCCATCCCGATTCAATGACAACGTGTAAGACAGGGCGTAGCGTGACACCTGACCTTTCATTAATTTAAGAAATTGAAATTCCCGCCCATTCGTCACCAACCCAAACACAGCCTGCCCCTCAGTCGCATGTCCTAGCATATAAAACAACGCTTGAGGAATTGCTGCTTCCAATGAGTAATACGATCGTTTCGCTTCAACACTTACAATCCAAATCTTCGGATGAAACACAATCAAATCGACCATTCCTCGCACTAGTAGATCGCCATCCTCCGACAGCAGTTCCACCTTCTTCTCAGCCATCACATAAAACGGATCCCTATAAAATCCTGCTAACCTCAGAATGGGGGATAGCACCACCATTTTAACGATCGGTTCTAGTAAGTCATAGCGAGAAAGATGTAAAAAATCGGCCTTCACTTCTTCGAGAGCCATACTCGCCTCAGCGTCCAACTCTGGCGCATGATCCTGCCATTCCCGAAAGAACCGATCGTCCAACTCCGGCACCAGCCCAAAGCTCTCCCTCAGTTGAGTCAATGTCACATCTTTCGCCTGCAAGACTCCGACCATCTCGACCTCCGATTACTTACTCCTATCATAATCCCTCTTCTAAATTCTCCCTTTCCGAATTCAAAATTGGTTAATCATTGTGTGTGGCGTAGGGTTTCCGATCGCGCTAGACTATTGATTGATCGCTCAGAGGTGGTATTCATGCTCAAAAGCTATGAGGCAATTGTTGAGAATGGACAAGTGACTTGGACTCTAGACCAGCCCACGATGGAGTCTGCTCGGGTGATTGTGACGATCGTAGAAGACCTCTCACCCCGCTTGCCAAAACGTCGGACGGCTTCGCCTGTGATTGCGGGGCTTGGGAAGACGATCGGGGATGTGGTGAGTCCGATGGTGGATGAGCAGGATTGGGAATGTCTGAAATAATGATTCTGGATACACACATTTGGATCTGGTTTATTAATCAGGAGTTCGATCGGTTTCCGACGGCTTGGCGAGAGGCAATCGAAACTGCGCCTCAGGTTGGGGTTTCGCCTGTGTCTTGTTTTGAGGTGGCGTTGGCTCACCAAAGGGGACGACTAATGTTGCCTTGTCCAGCGGATCAATGGCTTCATGAGGCGTTGGAGCCATCTGGAATTAGCTTGTTTCCAATTACGGCTGGGATTTCGTATAAAGCAGCCCATCTATCGCCTATTCATCGAGATCCATTTGACCGATTAATTATTGCAACGGCGATCGATCGTAATATCCAGTTAGCGAGTGTCGATCGGTTGTTTCCCCAGTATCTGGAGTTGGGTTCGCTTTTAATGGTGGAGGCTTGAGGAAGGACGATCGATCGACCTCGATCGTCAGCACAACTATTGTCCCCGTCCGGGTTTGCAATCGACAAAGCCTAAGGCTTCTGAATCGAGGAAGCTGGCGATTGCCATTTCAACCACCATTTCAATTGAATATTCAATTGCGGTGACACGATCGATCAGTGCGGTTTGGATGCGAGGGGGAAGGCGATGACCTCCGGTCGGTCGAGACCATCGAGAATGGCTTGGGCGTCGGTGGCAGATAGTTTTTCGAGGGTGATCATGGTTGGGATGCGATCGGTTGGGTGATTACGATCGCTCCATAGTAGGATCGCTCCACCACAAGCAAACCTGAACCTGCGATCGCTCTTGGAGATCATGGGTTGCAGATTTTTAAATTAAAGACGATCGGCGCTTTAGGTCAGGGAGATTTGCCTCCGTAATTGGACTTATCAGTAGATTCGATTCTGTTTTTGAATGGGATTTGGGAGGTCTGGACATTCCGTAACTGTCAAGGCTTTTCCTCGGCGAACTTCGCGAACCTCATCATCCCAAATTACCATGCAGCTTGACCATACTGTTGATGCAGTACGTTCTGGTGTGTCAATCTTAACGGTAAATGGGATAAAGGTTTGCTGGTAGGGGAGAATAGCTCTTCCTTCTTCAAAAATGATAGTGTTGTGCCATAGAAAATTTGTGTATACATCTAGAAAATGGGAAGCAATTCCTGACCCTTTTCCTATTTGAATACGCTTTGTCTCATTGCCATCGGTCTTGAAAATGACCCAAGGAGCATTGCCAGCCTGAGCTGTTGGCAAAAATTCAAGGCTTCTCTGACCGCCACCTAAAGAATCTCTATGCGCCTCCTTGATGTATTCTCGAATTTCATAAGCCACAACTTGTACTTGTTGAGTTCTTATCCATGACAAATAGGTCGGTAGTAAAATTCCTGAAAGAAGTGCCATAATTATGATAACAACAAGCAACTCGATTAAGGTAAATCCCTGATACTGTTGCGCTTTTGACTTTAAAACATATAAATCACGAAAAAATCTGAAATTCAAAAAACATTTGAACCATTGAAAATTTCTCATGTTTCGATGACTTTGGATTACTTAAAATTCCTACTAAATTCTACAGGATGACTTCATGGCAGGATCTAGCTGAACTCTAGGGTCGCGTGAAGCTCGTATCGCTGAGAAACAAGCCTCCTTCTGTTTCCCTAGAAGCCACTGAGCATTAGCTTGATTCAACCATGCATAAGAAAAACGAGGATTAAGAGCTAGTGCTGCTTCGGTCAGTTTAAGTGCATCTTGAGGTCGATGTTGCAAATTGCGTGACCAAGCCTGTCCATTCAATATGTCAGCATGAGCATCTTGAGAATGTGGGAGAGATTCTGCTTTTGTGTAACATGCGTATCCCTTTTCAGGTTTTCCCATCTGATTATAATTGTTGGCGATGCGCATGATTTCATGCAATTCATCACTACAATCATCTTGCTGCGCCTGAATTGCAGGTTTAGAAATTTCTGGGGATGAAATTTTAGGTCCGATATTAATATGAAACGTCGGTGCGATACGAATAAAAGCAATAGTCGTGGTTAAAGTTGCAGTCAGACTCAAAATTATTGGACTAATCCACTTTTTATCTAGCTTGGAATTTGATGTAACTAACTCGGACGATGATTTATTAGTCATAAAGATTCTTGTTTCTCAGGATTAAACAACCTTAAACAAAAACGATTCCACTACCTTAAACTCCTCTGAAATAACCCTACATGCTGGGTCAACGACATTACGGAAAATCATCCATATTACTTTAGGATCAAGAGTAGATTTACAGATTCAGGGCTTAGGGATAAGGTCAAAATTGTGACTCCCTTGCGACCCAAGGCACTAAACCTAAAGACATAAAAATGAACCCTGAGCAGATGAATAGCCCTAACCTGTTTGGATGGTAGTCTTTATGCAGAGTCCAATGAGTTAAGTTTCATTCCCCCACTAGTGAGTAGTCAACCCCAAACTTCCGAAGCCCCCCAGAATTGTGGGTTGGGACTTCTTTCCAGGGACGTTACGTTCACTCCCGATCGCTTACAGGAAATAAGCCTGTAAAGCCTGAACCGAGAGCGGTTTGGATTGGAGGGAGGCGATCGCAGCAGCCTTGGCTTTTGAACCTGCGATCGTCGTGACGATCGGGACTTTGTATATCACCACGATCGGTTACAGATTATAAATTTCACGTCGATGGATCTTCGATCGCCCATGGATCAAACTCAATCCGATAACTCACTACAGCGTAACTCCCAACTGTTTTGCGACCTCTTCTATGGAAACACCAGACACGCCAGATTCACGACGTTGGCGCGATTGCAATAACTGCTGCTCCACCTCAGGACGGAGTAACAATCCCTCATCTGGGTCATCCAAGATTTCCGCCAGCACCTGAGTCATGGTCTCTCGAATCAGTGTCTTCAATTCATCCGTACTCAGATCTGCAACTTGCATAGTAGCTTCAATTGTGAATGAGAGTCTTCCTTCATTTTAGTGCATGAGTCTTAAGATTTTACATCCAGCGCTCGACCGCCCCACCAGCCCGCCATCCGTTAGTGCAATGGAAGGGCGATCGTCCTCTCATCAGGATCTTTGCTCAGACACAAACATTGGTCAACGCCCCAGATTTTCATGTTCAGAAAGCAAAGAATCACCTTCTCTCCTACGCTTGAAAACCGTGATCAAATCCGCTACGCTAAATCCCAGAGATGCATCATCAGTTCATCTGACGCATCCAGAAACCCAAAAATTTAAGCGCCGAAGGCTAGTGATTAGAGCCACTAACCTTCAGCTAAACCACACGCGCTGACAAGACCAGCGGGTCTGACTGCGGCTATCATAGCCCACCTTCAGTCCCCACTAACCCTTCACCGTGGGGCTGCTTAACATTTTTGGGCTTTCTTACTCACCTCTAGAAAGCTCAAAACAAAATCTAATGAATATATCCAGACCTCTCAGTAGCGATCGTACGCTCACTGCCGCACCCGTGCGCATTCTCGTCATGGGTCCCCGCGATCGACTCCAACAAACAATCGACCACCTCTGCACTCTCCACTTCTGCGACCATGCCGACTGGAGCAAGATCCAATCCAAACCAGACGAACCGGGTCAATTTCTATCCGTTATGACCAAATGGTACGTCTAGACTGAATGGAGCGATCGGACGCTGCATTGCAACTCCGATCGCGACAAAAGTAACTCTCATCTCCCGATCGTCCTACCCTTGCCAGATCCGCTAGAATAAACCCAGTCACCTTAAGTCATCACTCCATCTACTTATGACTTCCCTGAGCCAAACGATCGCCAACAAACTCCAAATTCTGCCACGCCAAAAGCAGCAGCAATTTCTAGATAGTCTCGAAGACGAAGACCTTCTCACCAACGTTAGCCACGCCGAACTGCAAGCCCTTGCACAGATCGCGATCGCCCCCGCCGAACAAGCCAAACTCAGCGATCTCCTCGCTCGCAACACCGAGAACCAACTTTCCACAGAAGAACTCGAAACCCTTGATCGGCTTCTCGATCAACTCGATCAACTTAATATCCTAAAAGCCCGCGCTCAATATACCCTTCAGTACTTCAATCAGGCGAGTGCCGCGTGAGTCCATACATTCCAGTCAAACTTCAACGACAGATTCGATCGCAATTCAAAAACCGTTGTGCCTATTGTCAAACTGCCGAAGCACTCATTGCGATTACTTTTGAGATTGAACATACCATTCCTCGCTCCCTCGGTGGTTCCACCACGATCGAGAACCTTTGTTTAGCCTGTCCACATTGCAATCGACATAAAGCCTCCCGTCAATACTTTCTCGATCCAGAAACTCAAGATCTTGTTCCACTCTTTCATCCACAACAGCAGGTTTGGGCTGACCATTTCGCATGGTCAATCGATACGACGACTCTCATTGGACTCACGGCATCCGGTCGAGCAACGATCGCAGCACTCACCATGAACCGCCCCGCTCTAAAGAATCTTCGCAAACTATGGAATCGTGTCGGTCAACATCCACCTCAAGATTAAAATTCGATCGCCTCACCCAAGCGTTAGCGAAAGTCTAGACTGAATGAAAGGAGCGATCAGACGGTGCATTGCAACTCCGATCGCGACAGAAGTAACTCACATCACGACAAGAGCAGCTTCAATCGCGATAAGAGCCGCTTCGATCGCGACATGAGTAACTAACATCACCCTAAAAACAACTTCAGGCAACACAAAAGCAACTAACGCGACGACAAGAGCAGCTTCGATCGCGATAAAAGTCACTCTAACGATGACATAAGCGCCTCTAACCGCGCTCAGGGCAACTCCAAGAACGTTTTTAGACAGGTTGCTGAACGTAGGCTGAGAGAAACTGGATGAGATCTTGAACGATCGGGTTATTGCGATCGGCAAGGCTTTGGGTTTTCGGACAGAGAAAGATTTTGTAGGTGGTTTCGGCTGAAGTGGGTAGTAGAAGTAGAGAGATTAGATCATGCTTTTCTTGCATTGCGTTCGGCTCGGAAGTCTCCGGGTCTACGACTAACGCAACCGGACGATGCTTCTCAAACATCAGACTCCCAGCCAGCGCGATCGCACCCGATCGAGTACTGCTAGCCGCAATCTGAACTTGATCTAAAAGATCAGACGGTAAAAGATTCACGAGGCTTAGTTCAGTCTCTGTCTTATCCGTAATGATGTAAGCACATTTCATGAGAACCCCGCCTGTAATAGGCTGTAGTTGGATTGACCCGTTTTAACAGAATGCCAATACTTTTTGAATAATCCATTACCCATAAACTGCTGAGTAAGCCCATAGGTGATATCGTCTCTGTGCCCATTCGTATGAACAGCTCCATCAATTTGCTCAACGATTGTCCCGCCCATCTGCACCGCAAATGGATAGGCAACCTCCGCACCCTCTAGCTCAAAAGCCCGAATCACCAAGTATTCAAGCGCTCGACCCGGTTCCCAATCAGATGTTTCGTTTCGTTGAATGTGATCCCAAAGAGTCAGGAGCTGCGGTCGCCCGTAGCTTTGAATCCTGGATTGATACTCAGCGTTGGTAGTCATGGGCGTTAAGGGAAATAATCCTGCAATGCACGCACCGTTAAAGGCTTTGATTGCATGGACTCGATCGCAGCAGCAGTCGCTTTTGCTCCAGCGATCGTCGTGACGATCGGCACTTTATCAATCAACGCCGCACGACGAATGCTGCGGCCATCGGACTGCGCTTCCTCCCCGGATGGCGTATTGATAATGAGTTGGATTTGTTTGTTTTTAATGGCATCGAGAACGTGGGGACGACCTTCGTGCAGTTTGTACACCAGTTCCACATCCAAACCACTGTCTTTCAACACTTTGCGCGTTCCACTGGTCGCAATCACCTTAAAGCCTAAATCAATGAATGATTTGGCCACCGGAATCACCAGTTGCTTATCCCGATCGTTCGTCGAAATAAACACACAACCTGCCTTCGGCAACCATTGACTCGCGCCCATTTCAGCCTTTGCATAGGCCGCGCCAAAGCTACTGTCAATGCCCATAACTTCGCCCGTCGATCGCATTTCGGGACCGAGAATGGTATCCGTTCCAGGAAACTTCTCAAAGGGTAAGACGGCTTCCTTGACTGAAATGTGGGTGGGAATGATTTCAGTGGTGAAATTCAATTCGGCGAGGGTTTTGCCTGACATGACGCGGGAGGCGAGTTTGGCTAAGGGCTGTCCGATCGCCTTAGAGACAAAGGGCACCGTTCGAGAGGCGCGTGGGTTGGCTTCGATAATGAAGACCTGCTGACCTTGAACGGCAAATTGGATATTCATTAATCCAATTACTTTTAGAGCTTTTGCCAAATCGATCGTCCAAGTGCGAATCTGCGCCAACGCTTCGTCCGAGAGCGAAACCGACGGTAATGAACAGGCCGAATCCCCAGAGTGAATGCCCGCTTGTTCAATATGTTCCATGACGCCACCGATCGTGACATTGCCTTCTGCATCGGCGATCGCATCCACATCCACCTCAATCGCATTCTCTAGGAATTTATCAATCAAAATCGGATGATCCGGTTCCACTTGTACGGCATAAACCATATAGCGTTCCAATTCCGCATCGGAGTAGACAATCTCCATCGCACGACCGCCCAACACATAGCTGGGACGAACGACCACAGGATAGGTAATGCGTTTAGCAACGCTACGGGCTTCACTGAAACTCCGGGCCAGTCCGTTAGGTGGCTGTTTGATATCCAAATCTCGGAGGATCTTTTCAAATCGTTCGCGATCTTCCGCCGCATCGATCGAATCCGGTGACGTTCCCCAGATTTTGGTCGTGCAATCCGGGTTCTGCGTCAAATACTCTTGCAATGGCACCGCTAGTTTCAACGGCGTCTGTCCACCAAACTGAATAATCACACCTGCCGGACTTTCGGCTTCGAGAATATTCAACACATCTTCTTTGGTCAAGGGTTCAAAATATAACCGATCGCTCGTGTCGTAGTCGGTTGAAACGGTTTCAGGGTTTGAATTGACCATGATGGTTTCATAACCATCGGCGCGCAATGCAAAGGACGCATGGCAACAGCAGTAATCAAACTCAATCCCTTGACCAATGCGGTTCGGACCGCCGCCGAGGATCATGACTTTAGGCCGATCGGACGGCAATACTTCCGTTTCGTCTTCGTAGGTGGAGTAGTAATAAGGCGTTAATGCTTCAAACTCCGCCGCGCAGGTATCCACGGTTTTATAAGCGGGGATCACATTCAATGATTTGCGATAAGTGCGCACCGCATCTTCATGGGTCTTCGTCGCAAACCCAATTTGCCGATCGCTAAACCCTTGGCGCTTCACCTGAAGCATTTGCTCCCGATTCAAACTTGCGAGGGGTGTGAGTTTGAGAAACTTCTCCGTGTTGAGAATATCTTCTAGTTTGTCGAGGAACCAGGGATCGATCGCCGTGAGTTCATAAATTTCCTCAACGGTCATGCCCATGAGCATCGCTTGACGAATGGTGAAGACCCGATCGGGATTGGGAGTGCGCAGGCTAGCCCGAATCTGTTCCAGACTCGGGAGTTTTTCATCTTTATCACAGCCCCAGCCAGCCCGACCTGTTTCCAACGATCGCAACGCCTTTTGGAATGATTCCTGGAACGTGCGTCCGATCGCCATCGCTTCCCCGACGGACTTCATTTGAGTCGTCAGCGTATTGGTCGAACCGGGGAATTTCTCAAAGGCAAACCGAGGAATTTTGGTCACGACATAGTCGATCGTCGGTTCAAAACTCGCGGGCGTTTTTTTCGTGATGTCGTTGGGGATCTCATCGAGGGTGTAGCCGACAGCCAGTTTTGCCGCCATCTTAGCGATCGGGAATCCCGTGGCTTTGGATGCCAGCGCAGACGATCGCGACACACGGGGATTCATTTCAATGACGATCACTTCGCCTGTGTCCGGATTGACGGAGAACTGGATATTTGATCCCCCCGTTTCCACACCGATTTCTCGGATGATCTTGACCGAGGCATCGCGGAGACGCTGATATTCTTTGTCCGTGAGAGTTTGCGCTGGAGCAACGGTGATCGAGTCCCCGGTGTGAACGCCCATGGCGTCGAAGTTTTCAATGGAGCAAATGATCACGACGTTGTCGGCGAGATCCCGCATCACTTCGAGTTCGTACTCTTTCCAACCCAGCAGTGACTTCTCCACCAAGATTTGCGAAACCGGACTGGCATCGAGTCCGCTTTGGGCGATCGTCTCGTATTCCTCTTGGTTGTAGGCAATGCCACCGCCGCTGCCGCCCATGGTGTAGGCAGGCCGAATAATCAGCGGGAACGTTCCGATTTCCCGTCCAATGGTTTTGGCTTCGTCCATGGTGTGAGCCAGTCCTGAGGGACAGACGCCGACGCCGATGCGCTCCATGGCTTCTTTGAAGAGTTTGCGATCTTCGGCCATTTCGATCGCGGGGAGTTTTGCGCCGATCAGTTCGACATTGTATCGGTCTAAAACGCCCGTTTTGGCGAGTGTCACGGCCAGGTTCAGTGCAGTCTGGCCGCCCATGGTGGGAAGCAGTGCGTCGGGGCGTTCTTGCGCAATGATTTGCTCGACCATTTCGGGGGTGAGCGGTTCGATGTAGGTGCGATCGGCGGTCTCGGGATCCGTCATGATGGTGGCAGGATTCGAGTTCACCAGCACGACTTCGTAGCCTTCATCGCGCAGCGCTTTACATGCCTGCGTTCCCGAATAATCAAACTCGCAAGCTTGCCCGATGACGATCGGTCCAGAGCCAATCAACAGGATCTTCTTGAGGTCAGTACGACGAGGCATGGCAGTCTATCAACTTGAGGGGTCAACAAAATCCCATCAATTGTAGTAGGGTTTGGTCACGATCGCTCAAGGCGTAAGGAACTCCTCCGATTAGTCAGAGGGGTAGGGTTTACAATGGGTTCACATCAGCTTTTATGGAATGACCCTCATGATCGCAAACCGAGTTCCATTGCTATCGCCCGAAGAGTATCTGGAGTGGGAAGAAAAAAGCGAGATTAAACACGAGTACATTGATGGCGAAGTCTTTGCGATGGCAGGTTCGAGTGGAAAGCACGCCCTGCTTGTCAAAAACTTCATCTTGACGGTTGGACCTCATCTCCGGGGCAGTGGCAGTGATCTCTATCCACAGGATGTCAAGGCTAAGGTTTCACACCGTAGCCGATTTTATTACCCTGACTTAATGGTGACTTGTGACGATCGGGACAAGCCTGATGATTATGTTAAGCGTCACTATAAGATGATCGTCGAAGTCCTGTCAGACTCTACTGAGAGCTTTGACCGGGGCAACAAATTTGAAGACTACCGCCGATCGGAGTCCTTGGAAGAATACGTATTAGTTTCTCAGCATCGAATGAGAGTCGAAGTCTATCGTAAAAACGTGGCGGGACGATGGGAACTTCAGGCTTACTACAGCGGCGATCGGGTGGAATTAGTAAGTCTTGGGTTGGAGTTTGCGATCGAGGACTTGTATGACGATGTGACCTTGCCGCCAGAAAAAGAGGAAGAAACAGAGGAGGTTGCGGACGATCGGCAAGATAAAAATTGAGTTCTTGCGTGGTGTTTGGGGCACGGCGAGCCATGCCCCTACGCCTCCGGGTTTTAGAAACGGTGATTCAGTTAGTTTTTGGCTGAGAACTTTTTGGTCTCGACTTGGCCCGCTGCACCCATGGCTTTGGCAGGCGTTTGATTATGAACCACCATGACGGCTCCAGCGTTGCCTGAGGAAATTTCTACTTCCTTTTTCCCCGACCAGCTCTGCTTGGCTCCCTTTTCGAGCGTCCCTTCAAATTTCACCTCGCCATCGACCGTCACCTGCACCCAACTCGCATCATTGAGACTCACCGCTACACTGACGGGACCTGTGGCGATCGGGCTGGGAGAGACACTCGGTGACGCACTGGGTGATGGGCTGGCAACCGCAGCAGGCGAGGGAGACGGTGAGGCGGCTGGGGACTCGATCGGGCTGGCAGTCGCGCTGGGCTGGGGACTGGCGCTGGATTTGGTAATGAGTGGGGCGCTGGGCTTGCTGGGTTGAGCGGCTGGGGCTTCTGGAGTCTGGGATCCCTTGATTAGAGCGATCGCTCCCATCAAGAACCCAAACCCTAAAACCGCTCCCCCGATCGCAGGCCATAGCCAACTGGGACGCGCTGAAGCACCTTGAGCATTGTAGAAATTGGGCGTGTCACGATCGACAACGGGTGGGTTAAAAGCAGGGGCAGGCGTTTGGGGAGTGGCTTCGGAGGCTCCGTTGCTAGGAGGGCTAGCGGGATTAACCGATCGTTGCGCTTGAACTGGATTGACGAGGGGGGGAGCTGGGGGGACGTCTGAGCCAAGGGGAACCCGTTTATTGATCACATCGACGAGGGGCGGACGGGGGACCTCTTTAATCAGATCGACGGCGACAGGTTGAGTATTGAGCGGAATTTCTTTGGCCAGGGTTTCTCCATCTAGGCCCACAAGTTTGGCATAGCGCTTAATAAAGCCTTGAACAAAGATAGGCTCGGGTAACTTGAAGGTTTCACCCGCTTCGAGAGCCTTCAGGATCCGCATGGGGATAAACGTCTTAGTTGCAATTTCCTCTAGAGAGATACCTTGCGCTTCTCTAGCCTGAACGAGCTTCTGAGCAACCCGTTTAAGATTTTCTGCTGACGAAGTATCCACAATTCCATCCCCCCTACAAGCCAAAGATCAGATAAAGCAATATGCCAAACAATACGCCAATCTGCCTAGGTTTAGTCAAGGGCTTTCTAAACCTTTTGGGATATTTTTCTACAATTTCATCAGATTATTTTAAATTCCAACAAAATTTGGAAATAACTCAAGAAGACAATCCTTCGATCATTATTCCGTCGATCGGACGATCTTTAATAGCCCTAACCGACTTTGACCAATCTGTGACTTAATCTAATCTAGTGGCCCAACCATTCCGCGATCAGTTCCGGTTGCTTTTTCACGGCGAAGACTTTGATGGCGTGGTAGCCGACTTTTTCCCTCAGTCGATAGATCTGCTTGATGGGCAGGTTCATGGTGTCAGCGATCGTCTCTTGGGTATGCCCCTGCAGGTAAAGGCGAAGCCATTGCACAGCTTCGCTGCCGACTTTTTGATCTAGGTAAAGGATCAGATTTTCCACGACAGCGGCACGGGATTCCTGCTGCTGAGCTTGAGCTTCGGCTTCTTGGTAGTCGGCGATCGCGGTGGCATCCAACAGATTAATTGCCCCTTCACTGTCGTCTCCACCCGTCAACTCATCCGAGACCAGACGAATGAAGTCAGCGCTGGGCACCTGGGTCATGCCACCCCGCTGGGCGCGTTTGAGATAGTTGACGAAGCGATACATCAGCAAAGGCTGATTTCTCACGGGACGGAGGCAATATTCTTCCGTGGTGGCCATCATCAGGGCATTGCGCAACCGCCCGTCCTTAGTACATTGCCCAATCCAAGCACTCTGCTGCTGAAGATAGGCATCTTGCTGCATCAGTTCTTGAATCACCTCTTGCAGCACATCCACGACGGATCTGGCCCGATCGCGTGACAGGGCAATCCAAGTTTTAATTTTGTTGCGAATCAGGAATACGCCGCTGAGACGTTGAATCAAGTTACGGTAGGCCCGATCGGGAGGAATGTTGAGATAGCGCTCCTTGAGGATCCGGTAGCGGAAGTCCATGGCATTTTTGATCACTTCAAGCTGAGTGCTGGACGCATCGCTATAGCGCGCCCGATCGCCCCCCACTAACCACTGCACGATCGCATCGTGGGCCGTTGCAGCCTTAGGCAATTCGGCTTCGAGGCGAGATTTCCACTGGGCCGTTAACCGATCGATGCGATCCTGAGTACTGGCCTCATCCGTCCCATCTATGGGAGCTGTAGCTTCCATAGCTTCCATAGGGTCCATTGATTGAATGAGGGCGGGTTCCTGAAGCTTCATGGTGTAGGTTTCCTTAAAATCCTAGTCCGCAGACGGTAGAGCAACGTATCTCGATGGAGGATTGAGTTATTCCTAAATATGCCCAAATTATGAGTTTTATGGCATTGGGGGGGGTGGATTTTGTGACTCTAATCGGAGCATTAGGGTTTCCAATCGTTCGAGCGTGCCTTGGTGCAGCAGGGTGAGATTTTGGACTTCTTCGGTCAGGGCAAAGATTTGATAGCCCTGCTGCTGGACATGACCTGCGAGTTCTTCCATGCGATCGACTAGGCAGTTGACCGTTTCAGTGGCGGCAAGGACGGCATCGCCCATCTGTAAGACGATCGTTTCACTGGAGATTTTTTCGGGCGGCGGATTGAAGGGGGTGGAGGGCTTACCAGAGAACAGAGGGGAAGTCACCATGAGGGAATCCAGAGGGGTTACATTCGATCTAAAGCTATGGGTGACAGTTTAGCAAAGCCACTGCTCAGATATGTTTCAGATTTGTGTCAGTTTTGGCTCTGTGAGGACAATTCCGCAGATTATCCGAGGTTGATTCAATCAAAATAACCCGCTTGCATAGATATTTTTCTATACAAGCGGGTTATCAGCCTCTCAATCATTTGATCTCAATCATTTGATCTCAATCAACAGGTTTGATCTTAATCAACCGATTTAAACCGCATGTCGTTTGAGATGCCATGCCCAGGCGTGGGTCAAAATGGTCTCAAGATCGGCATATTGAGGATCCCAGCCAAGGACTTGACGGGCACGATCGCCGCTACCCACGAGAGCGGGGGGATCGCCTGCGCGACGGGGTTTCTCTTCAGCGAGGATGGTACGACCTGTGACTAAACGGGCGGTTTCGATCACTTCTTTGACGGAGAACCCGCTGCCATTGCCGAGGTTGAACCGATCGCTCTTGCCGCCCTTGATCAAATATTCCACCCCTTGGACATGGGCTTGAGCCAAATCCGTCACATGGATATAGTCACGAATGCAGGTGCCATCGGGCGTGTCGTAGTCCGTCCCCAAAATCGAAACCGAGGGAATCCGGCCCAAGGCGGCAAACAGGACCAAGGGGATCAAGTGAGTCTCTGGGTCATGGGCTTCCCCGAGTTGACCGTCGGGATCTGCTCCAGCGGCATTGAAGTAGCGGAAGGCCACCGATCGGAAGTCATAAGCTTGATCAAAGTCCGCCAAGATCCGTTCCACCATCAGCTTCGTTGCGCCGTAGGGGTTGATCGGGTTTTGAGCATGATCTTCGGGGATGGGGACGACGGTGGGAACGCCGTAAGTTGCGCAGGTGGAGGAGAAGACAAATTTGTTGATGCCCGCGTCGTTCATCGCTTCTAGTAGGGTCAAAGTCCCGACTACATTGTTGCGATAGTACTTATCCGGTTGGCTAACGGATTCTCCGACGTAGGCGTAGGCCGCGAAATGCATGACGGCATCGAATTTGTGGACGGTGAACAGGCGATCGAGACAGGCACGATCGTTGGTATCACCCACGACCAGTTCGAGTTTGAGCACATCTCGAACAATATTTTCATGGCCGTAGACCAGATTGTCGAGAATCACGACGTCGTAGCCCGCATTTTTCAGAGCCAGGGCCGTGTGGGACCCGATATAGCCCGCTCCACCTGTGACGAGGATTTTGGCTTTGGGACCGCTTTGAGCAGGGACCGATTGAG
>JAAFJU010000030.1 GCA_013298165.1 Synechococcales cyanobacterium bin31.maxbin.ball.101
GCCTCATTTATTGATTTTGGATAGTGTGATTTATTTAAACAATCCCATGACCCGCGATCGGCAATTGCATAAAGCCCTTGGGCAAACGGTGGCGGACGTTATGACACCCCATGCCATTACGATTACTGGCGATCATTCCTTGGCTGAGGCTGCAAGAGTTTTTAACGATCGACGCATTCATCGTTTGCCTGTGGTGGATATGTTTAGTCGGAAACTGGTGGGCATTTTGACTCAGGGCGATGTGATTCGATCGATGGCGGAGGAGTTGGCAGCAGTTGCGGCTTAGTTGTTCATAGCTTGAATAACCTAGCTATTGATCTCATCGGGTTGTGTTTGGGGCACGGCGTGCCATGCCCCAACGGGTTCTGGGTTCTTAGGAAGTCTGCGGAGATTTCTCAATGTGGATTTGGTAGGGGCGTTTGACAATGCTGGTGTCGATCGTCTGGGTAATGCTGGTGCAAATCTCATCCAATGGGAGATCGTTCGCATCTAAACCAAAGGGATCCTCGATTTCATTGCCGATTTCTTCCATACTGATTAGCACAAAACTCACTAACGCTGTCACAATTCCCACCCATAAATGTAACTCATGAACCAAACTAAAGGGCACTAACAGGCAGTACAAGAGAGTCAAGCGTTTTAAATAGACCGAATAGGCGATCGGCATGGGCGTGGTTTGAATCCGTTCGCAGGTGGTGAAGGCTTCTACCAATTGATTGATTAGGCAATTTAGGCTGTAGCGTTGATTGCTGTCGAGATGACCCCGATCGGACATCTTTTGCACGTACTGTCCGACCCAGAGCAGCAATTCTAAGGGAGCGCTGTCGGATGCTTTTAGTTTAGAGAGGCTGCTGCTATCGAGGCTGGCGTTGAGACTGTCTAACGATTGGTTACGGAGCGTTAATTTTGTGCAGAGGGCAAAGGCGCTTAGATATTTCAAAACCGTTTCCTGCTCATCCCGATCGTCCCCTTCAAGCCCCATCAGTCCGGTTTGCAATTCTCGCAGGATCGATCGAATCGCCACCACCATTTCGCCCCAAGCCTTTCGCCCATCCCAGAACCGATCGTAGGCCGTATTGGTCCGAAACACCAATAACAATCCCAACACTAGATTGCAAACCACATTGTCCGCCATTGCCCCAAAGGGCGACAAGTCCGGCAACCCAAAGCGGCGATCCATCAGGGCCACCGCTAGCGCAAAGATGCCAAAAAATATAATACGCGGTAAAACTAAAGGCAACACCGATTCACGGGTTTGGAGAGCGGTCTTGAACCAGGTGATATTGCGTGCGATCGTCATAGCGCGTAGCCCTGAAATAAATGCCTTCTTATTATGTCGTTTAGATCACGTTTTCCAATTTATTTGATCCACAAAAAATATTTTCAGGAACGAAACTTTACAGCATCATTGACTCGTAGAGAAGCGATCGTTACCCTAGCAGGGATGACGGCGATCGTCGCCACTGGGTTATCCCGATCGTCAAAGTCTTCGCTAGGCGCTCATTCTCAACTTAAGTCCACTCTATCCCCCTACGCTATGAACACTCCAGATTCCAAACCGTCTAAAGCCATCAATGGCACAATGATGCAGTATTTTCATTGGTATTTGCCCAATGATGGCAACCATTGGAAACAGGTCGCTCAGAACGCCCAAGCGATCGGTCAAGCGGGATTTACAGCGCTATGGTTGCCGCCTGCTTATAAGGGCAGTGCGGGGAGCAATGATGTCGGGTATGGTGTGTATGACATTTTTGATTTAGGTGAATTCAATCAAAAAGATACCGTTCGCACGAAATATGGCACAAAAGATGAATACCTCGCCGCCATTCAAGCCTTGAAAGCCGCCGGAGTCCAAACCTATGTGGATACGGTGTTTAATCATAAAGATGGTGGCGACGAAAAAGAACGGATTCGGGCTGTGCCCTATCGGGGAAGCGATCGGACCAATCCTGCCGGGGATGTGCGCGATATTGAAGCCTATACCGCATTTAATTTTCCAGGGCGGGGCGATCGGTATTCCAGTATGAAATGGAATCGGAATCACTTTGACTCAGTGAATCATGACATGATTTCTAAGAGCAATGATTTGGTTTATCTATTTGAAGGTCAAGGCTTTGAAAAAATGGTGGATTTGGAGAAGGGCAATTATGACTTTCTCTTAGGCTGCGATCTGGATATGGATAATTTGCAAGTTCAAGGCGAATTGATGTATTGGGGCCGTTGGATGCTGGAAATGGCCCCGATCGAGGGTTTTCGCCTAGATGCAGTGAAACATATTCCGGCTTGGTTCTTCGAATTATGGCTTGATCATGTTCGCAATGCTGCAAAACGAAATCTGTTCTGTGTGGGTGAATATTGGTCTGACAATCTATCGGCATTGCGCTGGTACATTGGCGAAACGGGCGGTAGTATGTCTCTGTTTGATGTGCCGCTACATCAAAATTTTCACCGCGCGAGTTTGCAAGGGTCTAATTATGACATGCGAAAGATTCTGGATGGAACGCTGATGCAAGCCGATCCGATTCATGCTGTGACCTTTGTTGAGAATCACGATACCCAAACCTGTCAAGCGCTAGAATCTCCTGTTGAGCCTTGGTTTAAGCCGTTGGCCTATGCCATGATCCTGCTGCGTGCTGAGGGCTATCCCTGTGTCTTCTATCCCGATTATTACGGCGCTGAATATCCTAACTGTCGCGGAGGATATCCGGTGGTGTTTTATTCACATCAGTTCTTGATCGATCGGTTCTTACAAGCCCGTAAAAATAATGCCTATGGTCCTCAATATACCTACTTTGATCATCCGAATTGCATTGGCTGGACGCGGCTGGGAGATGTGGATCATCCGAAGGCAATGGCAGTGGTGATGAGTAATGGAGATGCAGGCTACAAATGGATGGAGGTGGGTAAAAAGAATGCCAAATTCATCGATATCACAGGCCATGCAAAGACGCCTGTGACGACCAATGGCTATGGCTGGGGTGACTTTACCTGTCCGGGTGGATCGGTTTCGGTTTGGGTAGAAGCCTAGAAATTTCTTTGGTTAGTTCTATGATTGAAAGCCCTCAGAATCATGATTCTGGGGGCTTTGATGTTTATATGCGTAGGGGGACATCCGTAAGATTACAGAAATTGAATCATCATAAAATGGAGACTTCGTGTATCCACGATCGGTGCATTTCCAATCCTAATGATAGAAATAATCCTGATTTTTTGCGTAGTACGGAGTTGATTCTAAACAGATTTGTAAAGCCATAATAAACTCCTAGCACCGATGGTAAAGTCTCTCACAATTCCTCCGTAATTCTGTCCCCCCACAGTTTGAATTAGAGATAAGTCTTTCAGTATATCCGTCAAAACTGCTGCAATTCGCGAACTTCAGTACTTTTTCCCAGCGTCATTGGGCTTAGAAATTCTAATAATGGGTACAGACAGAAACGCAGACAGAGCTATCAGGACACACCCTGCATTTGTCACTTTCACGGAACTTCACAGTTTTGCATCCGTTATTTTGCACATTCATTCAGTGGAACTAGGCAACTATTTTATGAAGCTTACTCAAGCACTTTTCGGAATCACATTAGCTGGTGCATTAGCATTGGTTGGACAAGCACAATCGGCTCAGGCTTTCAATCTTAAACTCACGAAAGGAGCCGATTCTCCAACGGGTATTACGACACAAGGTGCTTACTCGGAGTTTGCAGGTCTTAGCACCGTTACAACCGTGGATTTCAACTCAGGTAAGGTCCCAACCACGGGTTTTGCAAAGTATTCCTTTCAGGCTAACAACAACGTTAGTAGCGTCAAATATGACAAATGGGGACCTGCTGGCGCAAATGGTCAAGTTAATCAAAGCAAGCACCTAGATGTGAATGCAGGCAATAATGTCACTATTACACTAGACAGCAAAGCGAGATATTTTGGGATTAACTGGGGTGCAATGAGTCCTGGTAATACTTTCTCGTTCTACAATGGAAACACGCTGATTAAATCGTACTCTACTGAGACCGTCGCTCCTCTGGCGTTGCTTCATGCTCAACAGCATGGTGGTGAAGGCAATGGTTATGCGCATTTCTCGGCTAGTGAGAAATCTGAAATGTTCGATCGCATCGTCATTAGCCAAGTTGGACAAGGCGGATTTGAATCTGACAACCATTCCTTCAGTGTACAAGCTGTTCCTGAACCCGGAATTATGCTCGGTTTGGCGGCGATCGGTGGCTCGGTCTGGGCTAAGCGCAAGCGTCGGTAAAATTTCTCAGCAACATCTGTAAAATGACATAAAAAAGCGGCATAACAATAACGTTATGCCGCTTTTTTATGCGCTACACCGCAACAGGCATGGCTCCCAAAACCTTACGAGCAACATCTTCCGGTTTCGGTTCAGGGACGATCAACAGTGGACAATTGACTTGATGCAAAATCAATTGACTATGACTGCCTAAGAGCATCTCTTCTAGGCGCGATCGGCGACGACGCCCCATCACGATCAAATCAACTAACTCAGCTTGTTGCAGAACCATTTCCACAAATTTGCCATCCGTTGTCACGTAATCAATCTGACAGAGTGACGATAATGAATCAAAAATATGATGCAATTCCTGCACACTCGTCACTGGAATCAGTGACTCAGAATTAGTTTCTGGATGCGTTTCGCTGTAGGCCAGTTCTGGTTCGGTAATGTGCAGGACCGTAACCGCTACAGCCGCACCCTTCATGGGAGTCAGCAATGTTTTCAAATACTCCATCACCGCGATCGCAGTCGGAGAAATATCAGCCACAACCAAAATTTTCACACGGATTCTCCAAATAATTCAATCAAACTCATTCAATGGATCAATCTTCAATCTTCAATTTCAAGCTGCCGATCGGCAATCTCTTGGATATTCTTAAAGTGCCCTGTTTTACCCGCCCAGAGCAATCCCCCGATCGCCACCAGCCCCAAGGGAATAATCACCCATACGAGTGACCACACAACGATCGTTCCGTCCCCGACTCCAAACCAACTGCCATGAACCATGGGTTTTGAAGCCTTTTCGGCCATCTGTTCATTCATGGGTTGCATGAGTAAATACATCATGATTGAGCCTCAGTTGGGGTGATTTCAGCCGTAGTTTCGGTGGCTTCAGGGGCAATTTTCCAAGCACCTAGGGATTGCACATAATCCGTGAGTTCTTCGAGTTCCCGATCGCTCAGATAACTATAGGACGGCATGATCGATTGGGGATTGTATTCGCGGGGATTTTTAAAATGACCAATCAAATATTCCCGCGCAAAATCCCCCGATGCCTTGCCCCACACCTGACCTTCATTACTCAAATCCGGACCCTGACGGGATGTGCCGAGCAAATGGGGAATATCGTAAAAATAATCCCCCGACTTCGATACGCCATAGGCATCCACCATATTTTGATCTGCTTTCACATTGCGAACCTGCTGCGAATGGCAATAGACGCAACCTTCGCGAATGTAGATTTCACGCCCATGCTGTTCGGTCGGCGTATAGGCCACCAATTTTGGCGTGGGTTCTGAAATATCACTTGCAAACACCGGAGCTAGAACCAAGCCTGTAAAGGCCAGCCCAAATAAAAATGACAAGGCCACAATAATCGGAAACTCTCGAATAAATCTCATACTGCCGCTCCCTCTTTCAATGTATTTGATTCATCACTTGCCATACCTGTCACCAAACCCTCACTAGGTCCTGATGTCATCGTCTTCCAGATATTCCAAACCAGTAGCAGTTGGCCAATCAATAGCAATCCGCCACTGCCTGCCCGCGCCACGTTGTACCAATAGCGCAGAGCCATGACGCCTTGGACTGAATTTCCCGAGGCCCATTCCGAGCCTTCCAGCCACCCGAGCCACCCCATGGACACCACGTAACCGATCGTCCCACCCACCGTCAGCCAGAAATGCCATTCAGCGAGTTTGCGAGAATAGCCTCGTTTCAACGATCGTTCCAAATAGAAATAGATAAATGCGGCCAAACCTGCCAGTCCAAATCCGACAAATCCTAAATGAACATGGGCGATCGTCGTGCTGGTGAAATGCAGTTTCGCATTCAGATCCATAATGGCTAGACCGCTTCCCCAGAGCGAGGTGCCGACGTAGGACAAATAGGCCACAATGCTAAATCGATAGCTGATATCCCGTTTCATAACGCCCTGCGTTCCCCAAGCCGTTCCGCCGAAGTTCACCATGGTGGCGATCGTGGGGATCAACATGGCGATCGAAGCCGTCACCGAAGCCGTCATCACCCACTCTGGCACAGGTCCCCAAATGACGTGGTGGCCCCCATTCCAAGGGTAAAACGCCGCCAATGTCCAAAAGCCCAAAAACGAAATTGCATGGCTATACAAGGGCTTATTTAACTGCTTTGGCACAATGTAATACAGCGTCGCAAGGCCCAAGGTCGTGAGCCACAGACCAAAGAGATTGTGACTGTAAAACCAATTGACGATCGCATCTTCAATGCCTCGGAAATTCATGACATTTCCCAGGGTGTAGTAGATGGGAAAAGGAATGATCGCCAGCAAAATGTACCAAAGCGAAACGTAGAGCCGGGACTCCTTTCGGACGGTAATGGTGGAAAAAAGATTGCCTGCAATCAGAATTTCCAAAATCCCCACCATCATGTCAAACGGAAACGGCAGCTCCTCATATTCCTTCCCTTTACTCAAACCCATCAAAATTGCCAGTACACCGCCCATTAAGTTCAGATTCCAGCCCCAGGCGGTCAAGACGCCGAGGGTTTCTGAATACAGTGCGGTCTGGGTCAGGCGTGGCACCATATAGAAGGCTGCGCCCAAGTAGCCCATACTCATGAATCCAAAAATTCCGAGATTGACATGGACAGGCCGCAGCCGACCGTAGGCCAGCGCCGGAATGCCCTGCAAAAATTCAGGATAAAAAAGCTTTACCGCTTCAATCACCCCAATACTCGCCGCCACCACCATCCAAAACACCCCGGAAAAAAGCCAGGTTTGCATGGCGTAGTCCCGGCGCTCTAGAGCGGGGATCGCGATCATCTTGGGAAAAGTCAGCCGATCGTCCGATCGTAGCGCTGGAGCGGCAGTTTCTGGAGGAGTGACTGAAATGGTTGTTAAAGGGGAGGGATTCGTCATACAAAAGTTGGGTTAACTGAGTTTTGTTAAGGAATGCTTACAACATGTGTAGAACCACCTCTATATGTTTCCCATCGTAACGAAAAATCAAGAGTCTGCGGCCCTCCGACAGGGCGTCAAAGGTTACGACTTTGTTAATTTTTTACGGCTTCGGCAAAATCCACCTTGGACTAAAGTCGCAAGGCTAACAGCAAAAACCTGTTGAAACAGGTTGAAAAGCTAACAAAATGAGGTTTTTAGCCCGTTTTAACGGACTTTTGCTATGAGCCTTGGAATTCATTCCGAGGCGGTCTCCCAACGAAGCCCTAAACTTACCGCCAACCTTGCGCAACCTGAGCCAGCTCCGCCATGGCCAACCCATCGGCGATAAATTGCTGCTTTAACAGATCCGGCAAAATGTAGGGATCGTACTTCTGAGCCGTGGGCGCTTCGTCTGCTTCCATAAATAAATCCACCGTCAACTCGCGCTCCCCCAAGGATGTCAACTCATAGAGCAAACTCTCCGCTGGACATTTCCCCAGATTCACTACCGTGAAGTAGGGCGATCGGCCCTTAATGCCCTTGATTTTTAGCGCCGATCGACAATGGTTTCGCAAATACCGCTCCAAGGTTCGATAGGCTTTACTGCCAATCCAGGGAAAGAGGCAAACGTAGCCCTCTTCTAAATAAGTCACGAGATTTTCAGTAATTCCCTGACGACGGGCAGTTTCTCGGGCGAGTTGTAACCGATCGATCGCGCCCTGTTGGAGATAGGAATACTTGATATCCTCACGCAAAACTTGACGCATTCTTGCGAGAACTTTGGTGTGAATATCGCCTGTGGTTCCCCGCCAGGAGCTTGCATTGGCCGATTTTGTGGACGATCGGGCTTTGACGACTTTCGATTTTTGATTCACTTCCGTGATTTCCCAGACGCTGCCTGCTAGGGAAATTCGATCGCCCGTCCCCGGAGCTACCATGATCGACCCAATGATCCGATCGTTGTTCATCACTTTGTATTCTTCATTGTCAGGAAAGATCGCATAAAATTTGAAATTGCGAACGAGCTTCTCACCCTTCAAGCCAATAATCAGCGTTGATTTTTCCGTTGTTTCAATATGGTTCAGTTCAATCCAATGACGAAGTAAATTACGATAGTCCGATTGTTGAATATTTTTAAATGGCGGCAATGTCAAAACCTGCTGTGCCAGCTTTGCAGGATGCAGTTCCCCTTGGGACATCAAGGTGCTCATCGTCTGGTGATAGAGCAGGCTGTAGGGATATTGCACGTTGGGGGGTGGCTCGATCCATTGCTCTTCGAGGTAGAGTTGAATAATCGCGATCGCCTGTAACAATTGCCAAGGAATTTGTTCTGGTATCGTCTCTTCTCCCGTTGGCTTTTCTTCAGCACAGACAAACCTCATTTCAGACGCGCCACCCCGTCTGCCCGATCGGCCTAATCGCTGCAAAAAACTCGCCACCGAAGCAGGCGATTCGAGTTGAATCACGCGATCGAGTTGTCCTAGATCAATGCCCATTTCAAAGGTCATCGTCGCTGCCGTTACCGCAGGCGTATCCGCTGCTCGCATTGCTGTCTCTGCTACCGATCGCAAATCTGCTGAAATACTTCCGTGGTGAACGTGATAGACATCGCTGTAGCCTTTTGCGATCGCGATCGTTCGCATGGCTGTGATCGCTTCTTCCGTGGCTGTTCTGCCATTGGCGAAGACGAGACATTTTTGATTGAGAGTTTGATTAAATAAATGGAGATGGTAGGGATTAAAGGACGAATCACGAACGTCGCCGATCGCCCGCACCACGAGTCCTGGATCGTAAAAATGTTCAATGGAAAGCTGGATTTTTCGGCCTGCGTTTTCCATTTTGGGGACTGCGACCGATCGCTGCGTTCCCGCCGCCATCCAGCGTTCAGCTAACGCATAATCGCCTAACGTAGCCGATAGACCAATCCGTCTGGGTTCGTTGCCTGTAAGCTGTGCAAGGCGGGTTAATTGGCAAAGCACTTGGTCGCCCCGATCGCTACCAATAAAAGCATGAACCTCGTCAATAATCACAAATTGCAATTGCCCAAACAGCCGTGGCAATTCAGCAGATTTATTCACCAGCAAACTTTCTAAGGACTCCGGCGTGATTTGTAAAATGCCGCTGGGATTTTTTAACACCTTTTGCTTTTTGCTTTGGGTCACATCGCCATGCCACATCTGCACCGGAATCTCCGCCAGTTCTAGCAAATCCGTTAAGCGTTCAAACTGATCATTAATTAATGCTTTGATCGGCCCAATATACAAAGCCCCAATGCCCTCAGGCGATCGATTGAATAGCTGCGTCAACACAGGAATAAAGGCCGCCTCAGTTTTCCCTGCTGCCGTTCCTGCGGCCACCAGCAAGTGATCGTCTGAATCAAACACCACTCGGCAAGCCGCTTCCTGAATCGGACGCAATCCCGGCCAGCCGTTGCGATACATGTATTCCTGAATAAACGGAGCCAGACGGTTTTGCATTGCAGCATCAAATCCTAGGTTTGCAGTGCGATCGGGCGTGCGATCGAGGTTTAAGCTGATGGCGCGATTTATGCCCAAATTCGTTGACAAACTGGCACATCCGCCAAATGACGCAACTTTTTATCCAACCCGAGTCTCGCGTTCACTGTATCAGACTTCTGGGCAAGATTGAATGACCAGGATGCGCACTATACATCATCCGAAGAGAGGGACTCCAAGCGTGATGAATTTACTACTCGAACCGTCCGGCATGTTAACAGAATCCTTAACCCAAACCTTGATCGCGTTTAGCCCTCAAGAAGCTTACGCAGGCATTACGCTGTTGGCGATCGCCTCTGACAACTACCTCGCAGAAGAAGAACTCGAAGCGATCGACTCCCATCTCAGTCGAATGCATCTTTTTCAACATTTCCGTCCGGAAACCATGAAAAGTATGTACCAAAAGCTATTTAATATCCTGCAAAAAGAAGGGGAAGAGCTGCTCCTGGCCTCTGCTCGGGAGACCTTGCCCAGCGAACTGCGGGAAGCGGCCTTCGCCACCGCCTCTGACTTGGTTTTGGCCGATGGCATCATGTCACAGGTGGAGTCGTCATTCTTGACTCAGCTTTCCCAAGCACTAGAGATTCCAGCGAACACCGCAACCAAGATTCTCAGCGTCATGCAACTCAAGCACCAAGTCTAAGCCTCTCAGACAAAATCTTCCCTTGCTGTCGGATCGTTTGACCCGATAGCAAGTCTCAATCACAACCGTACCAAACCGGACAAGACGATCGCCCCAAGCCATCTCTTCTTCGGTTTTTTTGTGAGATGTTTTGGGGTATTTTTATGCAGTTAATATAAATCAATCTCTATCTAATGAGTGATTCCACTGACTGATGAGACTGACTACGATACAAGTATCAGATTTGTCACATCAGCTTTAAGACACACTTAGTCCTGGATCAATCATCTTCTAGGGCAAACCCCACAGGATACTCGCACCAACCTCCATTTTATTGACCCAACAGTTGCCCGATCGTCCCCAAATCGATAGTGTATATGGAACGATCGGGTTAGAGACTTTTTGTGGGGGTTGAACTATGGCATTAATCGTTCAGAAATATGGCGGTACGTCCGTCGGCACGGTAGAACGGATCCAAGCTGTCGTGAAGCGAGTGATTCACACGGTTCAGGCGGGAAACTCGGTAGTCATGGTCGTTTCGGCCATGGGTAAGAGTACCGATGGTCTGGTCAAGCTGGCTAGCGAAATCTCTGATTCCCCCAGCCGTCGGGAAATGGATATGCTACTGGCCACCGGAGAGCAGGTGTCTATGGCGCTAGTTTCCATGGCCTTGCAGGAAGCCGGACAGCCTGCCATCTCCCTCACAGGGGCACAGGTGGGCATCATCACCGAAGCCAACCACACCCGTGCCCGCATCCTCAACATCGAAACCACCCGCCTGAAAAAGCACCTCCAAGAAGGAAAAGTGATCGTGGTCGCGGGGTTTCAGGGGGTGAGTAATACGGAAGATTTAGAAATTACGACCTTGGGCCGTGGTGGATCCGATACCTCAGCCGTGGCTCTGGCAGCGGCCCTCAAGGCGGACTTCTGTGAGATCTACACGGACGTTCCGGGGATTCTCACCACTGATCCTCGGTTGGTGCCTGAGGCGCAGCTTATGGCGGAGATCACTAGCGACGAAATGCTAGAACTCGCCAGCCTGGGTGCGAAAGTCCTCCATCCCCGCGCCGTCGAAATTGCGAAAAACTATGGTGTGCCCCTGGTCGTCCGATCGAGCTGGACTGATGAACCCGGCACCTGGGTCAAGTCCCCCGTCCCGCAACCCCGATCGATCGAAGGCTTGGAACTGGCCCGTCCAGTGGATGGCGTGGAATTTGATCTAGATCAAGCGAAGGTGGCACTGCTGCGAGTGCCCGATCGTCCAGGCGTTGCGTCGCGCTTGTTTGGGGATATTGCGAATAATCAGTTGGATGTGGATTTGATTATTCAGTCTATTCATGAGGGGAATAGCAACGACATTTCCTTCACCGTCACGAAAGACTCTCTCAATCGGGCTGAATCCGTCTCCAGTGCGATTTTGCCTGCTTTGGGGATGTCGGAGTCTGAAGAATCTTCGGTGCTGGTGGAGACGGCGATCGCGAAGGTTTCGATTTCGGGGGCGGGGATGATTGGGCGGCCTGGGGTGGCGGCGCAGATGTTCAGCGCTTTGGCGGATGCTGGGGTGAATATTCAGATGATTTCTACCTCGGAAGTGAAGGTGAGTTGCGTGGTGGATGCTGCCATGTGTGAGGTGGCGATCGCGACGCTCCAAAAGCAATTCGAGCTAACCACGGCACCCGTCAGCCCGACAAAACCCACGGTTTTAGATGATAAACCTGTGCGCGGCGTGGCCTTGGATTTAAAACAAGCGCGTCTTGCCATTCGTCACGTGCCCGATCGTCCTGGTATGGCCGCTGGCATTTTTAAATTACTCGCTGACAACACCATCAGCGTGGATATGATTATTCAGTCTCAGCGTTGTCGTAACGTGAATGACACTATGACCCGTGACATTGCTTTTACGGTTGCCCAAATGGATGCAGAAGCGGCCCGCAAGGTTTTGGAAGGGGTTCAAGCTTCCATGGGCTTTGGTGAGGTGGTGGTGGATGACTCGATCGCCAAGGTCAGCATTGTGGGTTCAGGAATGATCGGTCATCCGGGAACGGCGGCCAAGATGTTTGATGCTTTGTTCAAAGAAGGGATCAACATTCAAATGATTGCCACTTCGGAAATCAAAGTGAGTTGCCTGGTGGCGGATGCAGATGCAATCAAGGCGTTGAAAGCGGTTCATGAAGCGTTTCAGCTTTCGGGGAAGACGTTGACGAAGGTGCCTGCGTAACCCACGAGGCTCGATCCCCCTAAATCCCCCTTTTCAAGGGGGACTTTGAGATCTTTCTATGTCTCTTAAAGTCCTCTCTTCAACTCCGGTTCCCCCTTTTCAAGGGGGCTAGGGGGATCGGGTCTACGCTATGGCCGATCGGCTTTAATCATCCAAATTCGTCAACGCAAACTTCGAGGGCGGCTCATTGATCCGAGCCACCGTAGTTAGCTTTTGTAAGAACTCGTTTGCGAGTTGAATAAAGGCTTTACTGCCGCTACAACCGGGATTATTTAAAACCACAGGCTGATAGGTATCGACCGCCTTGGAAATATTGACATCCACCGGAATTTTGGTCTTGAACAACTTGACCTCGCTAAAGTCATCATTGAGGCGTTTCATCACTTGATTGTGATAGCGACCTGTGAAGAGATTGCCAGAAAGAGAGAATGCAATGCCCAACATTTCAACGTTCACATTGGGATTATCCTTGTGGGTTTCCTTCAGGCGGCCAATGCGACGTTCTAAAAGCTGAATCCCAATCAGAGATAAGGGTTCGGGCCTAGAGGGAATGAGGTAGAAATTACTGGCCAGCAATGCGCTTCTAGTCACCAAGTTATATCCCGGCGCACAATCTAAAATGATGATGTCGTACTCTTTGCCGATCGGACCCAAAATGTCCCGCATCAAATCCACTTCAAACTCATTCCACACTTTTTCAAACTCGTCCGATCGGCCTTGCTGAACCGATCGACGATGCAACAGTTCTGAGACTAAAAACTCATCGTAGAGATCAATATCTCCCGGTAGCAAACTTAAATTGGGCACATTACACACATAGCCCTTAATGCAATCGCGCACGAGATCCGGCAACTTTTTATTTCCGCGAACGCCTTCATGAATGAGGTTTCGTAAGGTCTTTTTCTGGGTCCGTAAATTTGCAAATTCCCCGGGCGGCATCAAACTCAGGGTCGCGCTGATCTGCGTGTCGAGGTCAACAATTAATACCCGCTTATTGAGAAATTTTGCCAAGCAGGTCGCCAAGTTGACGGTCATTGTCGTCTTGCCAACGCCACCTTTCATGTTGGTAGTTGCGATGATGTACGCCATGATTTGCCTGCCTTACAGAAAAACGATACCTGCCCCATTTCTTGACAACGGCGCTCGGAGTTTTAATATACATTAACCTAGAGGTTTCACTTCATCTTTCTCAAGCATTAGTCCAGAGTATTTAGTTCATCAACCGATCGAAACTCCACCCCCATCCTCGTCCTATGCAGTACTGGAACAAGACCGCTCTCTCCGAATCCCCAGCCCCAGGACTCGCCCCGGCTTGGGACCTCTGTGATCTCTACAGTGGATTTGAAGACCCGAGACTAGCCCAAGATCTAGAACAACTTCAGCAGGATGCCAATGTCTTTCGCGATCGGTATCGCACCCAGGTTTCGAATCTAACGCCTGCCGAAATCGCCGATTGTTTCAACTCTCTGGAAGCCATGGGGGAGCGATCGGGCTACCTCTACGCCTTTCCGGGCTTGATTTTTAGTGCCAACACCCAAGACCAAGAAGCGAAGCAAGCCATGGACCAAGCCATGGAAGCCTCCACCCAGATTCAAAACCAACTGCTGTTTTTTGACCTGGAACTTAAAGCCTTGGATGCCGAAAAATTTGACCAGTTGCTCCGATCGCCTGAACTCCAGCCCTATCAGCACTACCTCAGCGAAATCAGCAAATCTCGCCCCTACGCCCTTCCCGAAGTCGTCGAGCAAACTCGCAACCAGGATAGTCTCACGGGCCGCGAAGCCTTCATTCAACTGCGATCGGTCCACCTCGGCGAGCAGACCTACACCCCCGTCACCCCGCCCAATGGCCAGCCCGCCAGCACTGAAGCAGAACTGGGTGCCCTTGCCTTCCATCCCGATCGCGACACCCGGACAGCGGCCTACCAGTCGGTCCGATCGGTGATGAAGACTCACAACTCTCTCTACGGATACATCCTCAACGCCGTTACCCAAGACCACAAGCTGGAAAATCAGATGCGTGGCTATGGTTCAACCTTGGAGAAGCAGTTGCTTTCCGACCAGGTTTCAAAGCCCGTTTTTGAGGCGATTATGGCGGGGATGGAGGCGCGATCGGACCTGTTTCAGCGCTATTACCGATTGAAGGGGCAGGCGATCGGGCAACCCATTCGCAGTGCCGATTTATACGCGCCTTGGAGCCTAGATCCGGTGCCGCCGATTCCCTACGATCAGGGTGTGAAGACCTTGATGGCGGCGATCGAGCAGTTTGATGTCAACTATGCGCGGCGGGCAGAAGAGTTCTTTTTGAAAAACTGGGTGGATGCGACGGTACGGCCTGGGAAGCGCGGTGGGGCGTTTTGCTGGTATGTCCATGGGAAGCACAGCTATCTGCTGCAATCCTACACGGAGGACTATAGCTCGCTGTTTACCTTGGCCCATGAGATGGGGCATGGATTGCATTTTGCTTGGATTGGCGATCGGCAGAGTTATTTCAACAGTATGCCGCCGATGGTTTCCGCCGAAATTGCTTCGACGTTTAATGAGTTATTGCTGCTGGACTATTTACTTCAACAAGCTGAAAACGACAAAGCTCTGACCAAAACGCTGCTCACTCGTCAACTGGAGGATCATCTCAGTCTGTTGTTCCGGCAAAGCACGATTAGCCGTCTGGAGTTGAGGATTCACGATCGGGCGAAGCAGGGCAGTTTCGATGCCAGTTTTGTCAACCAAACTTGGATGGAGTTATATCAAAACCTGTGCGGGGACGCGATCGAACTGTTGCCGGAGCATCAATACGACTGGGCACGCATTGGCCACATCTTCTTCAAACCCTTCTACTGCTACCAATACACGGCCTCCAATATCGTCAGTCTTGCCTGCTATGAGAAATATCTCGAAGTCGGCAAAGACTTTATTCCCGGCTATTTAGACTTGCTATCGATCGGCGGCAGCATGAACCAAATGGAGGCGCTAAAAAAATACGTCGGCGTGGATTTAGAAAATACGGCGACGATTACGGGGGCGTTGGGTTATGTGGAACGGCTGATCGATCGGTTGGAGGCTTCGATCGGTGGGTAGAAGCCTGTTGTAGAAACCGGGCTATGTTTGTGACTTTTTGGCCCCCTAACCCCCAATTCTGGGGGAACCGGATCAGTTATCTCAACTCTTGCACCCCCAAAGTTGGGGGCCGGGGGGCGGTTCGCCAGATGTTGAAGCTTAGGGCGATGGAGCGGTTTGGGCTTCGGGTGTGGTGGTGGCTTCAGGCGATGGAGAGGCTTCGGAGGTAGGGGATTTCTCCTGTGTTGATTCAGATTTCGCCTCAGGCTTGCTCTCTTTTGGTTCTGGGGCTGGACCGGATGGGGATTCTGTAGGATTTGCGGGAGCCTTGGTGTCGGGGAGTTCTGGCGCGTTGGGGTCGCCTTCAATGCCGCCTAGCCGATCGAAGGGCCAAAACCTCACAACGGCCCGTCCAATAATTTTCTCTTTAGGTACAAACCCCCAGTAGTGGCTGTCATAGCTATTATTGCGATTGTCACCGAGCACCATGTAGCTGTCATTGGGTACCGTGACGGTCTCTAGTTCGTACTGGGGGCGCTCTTGAATATAGTTTTCGCGTAAAGGCCGATCATTCACAAACACTCTGCCGCCGCGTACCGCAATCCGATCGCCCGGTAGCCCGATCACCCGCTTAATGAAAGCGTCATGGAATTTTTGCTCTTCTAGAGCTTTCGTGGGATTGAACACCACAATGTCGCCACGCTGAGGTTTGTTTAAGTGGTAGCTGACTTTATCGACAATCAGCCGATCGTTCACCTTTAAGGTGGGCAGCATGGATTCCGACGGGATGTAGCGCGCTTCCGCCACAAATTGGCGAATCCCTACCGCTAAGATCGCACTTAATCCGACCGTCTTCAGCCCTTCTATCCAAGGATTTTCGTCCCGTAACTGGGAATTGTAGGGAGTGCTGGGCTTGTCAAGATTGCTCATGGGGGATGGAAATTCCAAAAAGTAGGACGATCGGAGAACGGATCTATTTCAGCAGACGTCTTCTATTAAAACAAGGTTTCCCCACTATGAGATAGATTTTATCGAATTTTCTTTTTAAATTGATAAAATTCTCCCATCATCAAGATTGTTTGCAGGATATTACAGGTTGATTCCCTGGCAAAATTCGCATCCTACGGGGCGGGCACAGGTGACGATCGTGGGCGGTGCGATCGCCTTTGAGAATGGGAAAGTGAATCCTGAAGTTCGGGGGACTGCGTTGAAATTTGGAACGGCTTAGCGATTTGTTCTATCATAGAAACATTCCAAGAATCCCCAACAGCTATGGTCGCTTCCATTTCGGTTGACATTACTGATGCGGTTATCTATCCCGACTGTGATGGCAATCCCATGTCCGACAATACAAAACAATTTCGCTGGATCGTCACCATTAAGGAGAATCTAGAGATTCTTTGCGCAGATGATCCCAATATTTTTGTGGCTGGGGATCTTCTCTGGTATCCCGTTGAGGGCAATAACAAAATTCGTCAAGCCCCAGATGCGATGGTGGTTCTCGGTCGTCCCAAGGGCGATCGCGGCTCTTATCAGCAATGGAAAGAGGATAATATTGCGCCGCAGGTGGTTTTTGAGATTTTGTCTCCTGGCAATCGTTCGGGAGAAAGGAAACGAAAGTTCAAATTTTATGAACAGTATGGTGTTAAAGAATATTATGAGTATGATCCGGACCGGGAACAGTTCAAGGGCTGGATACGCGAGGGCGATCGATTGGAATCCATTAATTTTCAGGGAAGCTTCGTCAGTCCATTGCTAAAAATTCGATTTGAACTCCCGCTACTTGGCCCTTTAGTGATTTATAGACCTGATGGACGACCTTTTATGGGTTCTGTCGATCTGGAAAATCGAGCCAGTCAAGCTGAAAACCGAGCCAGTCAAGCTGAAAACCGGGCCAGTCAAGCTGAAATAACAGCCAAAAAACTAGCGGCAAAACTTCGAGAACTCGGCATCGATCCTGAAATGCTTTGAGAAGAGCTACTTGAGAAGTAACCCCTGGGTTTACTCAGAGGGGTCTAAAGATGAGCCGAAATTAATCATGATCTCAGATAAAATAGTGAAATCGTCGATGCAATACGGCAATGCTAAATTTAATTAGACTCAACCGATCGTTCTGGAAACCTATTCTGTTTGCATTTCTGTGTGGTCTGTCGGTTTTGAATGTCGGCGATCGGGCGGCGGCCCAGTCAATCGGAAGCCGGAAAAGAATTCAACGGATTTCCGCCGATCGTAAAGCATTGATTGTCGAAGCCAAAGCCTCTTTTCGAACGATTCTTCAGGATATGAATCGGATAGAGACCTTATGGAAACAGGGTGCCGTTTCTGAAACTCGGTATCGTCAAGCTCAGTCAGATGTCGCTAATTTGCAAAAAAAGATAAATCGTTTAATCTGTGAGGATCTGATTTCTCCTGAGATTGTTATCTTAAATATTCAACTTCGATCGGCGATCAGTCAAAAAGAACGGTATCAAACGCTATACAGTGCAGGTGCGATTAGTTATCTGGAATTTCTAAACGTTAAAGAAAAGGCTGACTTTATTCAAGAAGAGTTAGATGATGCGATCGAGAATGATCCGGTTTCTAAAAAACATATCAATAAAACGAAAGAATGCCGCGATTGGGGACCATGAACAAAGAGTGAATCACAAGTTTTGGCTATGATCCTTACTACACGACCCACCGACCCGCTCCGATCGCTCCAAACTGGCAACTGGTTCAAACTGATCTGTGGAGCCAGTTCACAGCATATTCCCACCATTCGGAGCTGTGCCATTGCCTACGCAATCGCAGGTGCAGACTGCATTGATCTCGCTGCCGATCCGGCCATTATCATTGCGGTTAAAGATGCGATCGTCTCCATTCAAACTCATTATCCCAACGTGAATCCCTGGCTGATGGTCAGCTTGAACGATGGCGAAGATCCCCATTTTCGCAAAGCTGAATTTGATCCAAATCATTGTCCAAGCGACTGCGATCGGCCCTGTGAGAAGGTTTGCCCCACCAACGCAATTCAGTTTTCATCCAAATCTTCGGGTGTGATTGATGAACTTTGCTATGGCTGTGGCCGCTGTTTACCCATTTGTCCAATTCAAAGCATTCAAGCTAGATCCTATGTTTATAAGCCCGAAATCATTGTGCCAACGGTTTTAGACCTTGGCATTGATGCGATCGAAATTCATACCCAAATTGGCCGATCGGCAGACTTTGCAACCCTTTGGCAAACCCTAAAACCCCATCTTCATCACCTCAAATTGATTGCCGTAAGCTGTCCCGATGGTCCCGGAATGGTCGAGTATTTGCAAGCCCTCAACCAAATCATTTCACCCTCAGGTCTTCCCTGCGCCTTCATTTGGCAAACCGATGGACGACCGATGAGTGGCGACATTGGCGATGGAGCCACGCGGGCTTGTATCAAACTGGGACAAAAGGTCTTAGCGCTGGGATTGCCGGGGTTTGTGCAGCTTGCAGGGGGAACGAACGACCATACAGTGGAGAAACTCACTCAATTGGGCCTTTTCCCACCGCAACCCCAAACGCGACATCTGGCTGGAATTGCCTACGGAAGCTATGCCCGATCGCAATTGCAATCGGTCTTGACTGAATTGGAACAGCGATCGAGCAATCAACTGGAACAGCATCCCGATCTCCTCGAAGAAAGCGTTAAAATAGCCACAAACTTGATTGCCCCTCTCAAATCCTACTCCTCAAAAAATCTGCTCACTTCTACCTAGATTTGAGGGGTGAGCGGAGTCGAACCCCGGCGTTATGCAACTTGAGTGCCTCAACTTATGACTGAATCGTTTACCCCGATCAAAGTTCCGCCTTTTCCAGATCATACGAAGCTTCCAGAATCTGATGGGACGTTTCACAATTTCTTCCATCATCCCCAAAGTCTTTTACTCACGGACTCAATTTTAGGAACCCTCGATCGGATTCATCCCGATGGTCAGTATTGCATTGGACAAGACTCTGGAATTTATTGGCGAGAAACAGAACCGCCTGAAAAAGGCGCAGAAGCTCCGGATTGGTTCTATGTGGGTGGCGTTCCGCCGCAGTTAGATGGGCGATATCGTCGATCGTACGTGTTGTGGCGTGAATTGATTACCCCCACGATCGTTCTAGAGTTCGCTTCGGGGACAGGTGCAGAAGAGCGAGACCAGACGCCGTACAAAGGGAAATATTGGGTTTATGAACGAGTGATGAGGGTTCCCTACTATGGAATCTATGAAATTGTGACGGGCAAGTTGGAAATGTACCATCTGGTGGACATGAACTACCAGAAAATGGAGCCGAACGATCGGGGACATTATCCGATCGAACCGATGCAAGTTGAGCTTGGCCTGTGGCGAGGCAGCTATCACAACCAAGAGATGTTCTGGTTGCGGTGGTGGGATTTGGCCGGAAATCTATTACTCATTGGTAAAGAACAAGTTGTAATTGAACGAGATCGGGTGGATCAAGAACGGCGACGGGCTGAAGCGGCTGAACGAGAGTTGGCTGAGCTGAGATCACTCTTGCAACAACGCCAAAATCCATAGCGTAAAGATCTGAAATCAAAATCGTCTCAGAAAATACCCCGATCCCCCAGCAGAAAACGTTAAAATAGGCAGTAAGCTCGCTTTCCCACTCAAATCCGATCGGATTTGTCGTGATGAAGTTGTGGCGTTTGGATGAGGCGATCGGTTCGATCGGCCCCTCTCCAACCCCTGTTTGATTTTCCATCACCGTTGTCACAACGTTTTTGAAACGATTAAATATGACTGTATCGCGCGATGATTTCGACTTTGCCCCGTCCATTGCAGAAAATCGCGCAACTTATGGCGCTGATATAGAATCCAGTTTAATAAGTAAACCTGATTTACCTCCTGAAGATGATTTAGAAACTGACGCGGAACAAGCGACTGCGAAGATCAACGATGATAAGCTGCGGGCCGAAGCCGCGATCGTCGAAAGTCGCATCACCGACGACCTGAACAAACTTCTCGCCATGCTCCCGACGGATTTGCGAGACCAACTCAATGTCCATCCTGACAAAGATAAATTGGTCGAAGTCGTCATGGATCTAGGGCGTCTTCCGGAAGCGCGGTTTCCTGGAAAAGCGGAATACCTGAGCGATCGAGTGATTACCCAAGCCGATCTCGATGAAAGTATCAAAAACGTCGGCGACTTCGGCGGCGACAATCGCGCCGGAATCGAGCGCACCCTCCACCGCATCAGTGCCATTCGGAACCGCCGAGGCGAGGTAATTGGTCTCACCTGTCGGGTGGGCCGCGCGGTGTTTGGCACGATCGCCATGATTCGAGATCTGGTCGAAAGCGGAAAATCCATCCTCATGCTCGGTCGTCCCGGCGTCGGCAAAACCACCGCCCTGCGCGAAATTGCTCGCGTCCTGGCTGACGATCTAGGCAAACGGGTCGTCATTATCGACACCTCCAACGAAATTGCAGGGGACGGCGACGTGCCCCATCCTGCGATCGGTCGTGCCCGTCGAATGCAGGTCGCCAAGCCTGAACTCCAGCACCAAGTGATGATCGAAGCGGTGGAAAACCACATGCCTGAAGTCATCGTGATTGACGAAATTGGCACCGAATTGGAAGCGATCGCTGCTCGAACGATCGCTGAGCGTGGCGTGCAACTGGTCGGCACCGCCCACGGCAACCAATTGGAAAACCTGATGAAAAACCCGACTCTGTCGGATCTGATCGGTGGGATCCAATCCGTGACGCTGGGCGATGACGAAGCCCGTCGGCGTGGATCCCAAAAGAGCGTGCTAGAGCGAAAAGCACCGCCGACCTTTGAAGTGGCGGTGGAAATGCTAGAACGCCAAAAGTGGACGGTCCACGATGAAGTGGCTCAGACCGTGGACATGCTCCTGCGCGGACGGCAACCGAATCCGCAGGTTCGATCGGTGGATAAAAAAGGTCAAGTCACGATCGCCAATGAATCCGGGGGACCCGTCGCGACTCCGCCCCGCAACCGTCAAGTCCGCATGGTGCCCTTGGGTGGGAACGGTGACTATGGTGGGAATTCAGGCGGGAATTCGGGTGGTCGCTATGGTGCCGGGGGTTATGGTGGCGCGAGTTATGGCCGATCGGGCGGCGGCAGTTTAGGCGCGAATGTGGTCGTGCCGGAGCAGCCCTTTGGCTGGCGATCGAATGGCCGCATGACGCCAATATCCAATGCCAGTCCTGAACGTCGGGAATTTGAGGACTTGCTAGAGTCAAAAATCGGCAACACCTTTGACGACCTGGACATTACTGAAACCAGTTTTGGTCCGGACGGTGAGGAATTGCCCCTCAAGGTCTATCCCTACGGCATCGGGCGGCATCAGTTGGAGCAGTTGATTTCGACCTTAAATCTGCCGATTCATCTGACCAAGGATATGGACGATGCCGATGCGGTGCTAGCGCTGCGATCGCACATTAAAAACCATTCCAAACTCCGTCACATCGCCAAAGCTCGTCAAATTCCGATTCATACGCTCAAATCCAGCAGCATTCCCCAGATTGCGATCGCCCTGCGGCGACTGCTTTCCATGGAAGACCTGCACGATCCGGACTCCTTGGATCTCAGTTCGTTTACTCGAACCGAGGATAACGATGAGATTGAAGCGTTGGAAGAGGCTCGCCTAGCGGTGGAACAGATTGTCATCCCCAAAGGCCAACCCGTTGAGCTTTTGCCCCGATCGGCCCTGATCCGCAAAATACAGCACGAGCTAATTGAGCACTACCATCTCAAATCCCAAAGCTTCGGCGACGAACCCAATCGCCGCCTAAGGATCTATCCCGCCTAACCCCCTCGCAAGGGCACGCATCCCGTGCCCTATCAAACCTCCATTTCTGCCCGCACCGCCCGCACCGTCCGAGGCAACACCCCCACCAACATCGCAAACGCCTCATTGGGAACCGCCTTCACCGTTTCCAACGCAAAATAATTCTCAAACTGTTGCAACATCATCCGCACCCGATCGCTCGGCTGAGGATTGTCCGTAATCTGCTGCGCTAGACGGATCCATTGCCGACGAATTAAATATGCCTTCTGACGTTCTTCTTGAGAGGTCGGTTCACCGATCGACAAATCCCCCACCGAAATTACAGCCTGACAATTCAGGTCGAATGCCCCGCCGATCGCCGACCCAGGCCCCGCAAACTCAGCATGAAACGGCTTGATCAAAATCAAACCATTGCGCTTACGGCTGTTGATCATCATCAACTGTCCCTGATGGAGTTTCTCTAAGATCTTCTCGGACACGAGGATGACTCACCGATAAAAATTTAAATATCACGATTACTGCAAAGCGTTAGTGTCATTTTTCACAATCTAAAAATGACCTCACCCATCAATCAACACAAAGCATTCTATCCCCACCATTGTAAATCAGTCTCCCCGTTCTAGCCGAGGCCGTTAACCCAACCCCTCAACCTGAACCGATCGAGCCTCCCTATCATAGTCGTCGGCTCGGGATTAGATGCCGATGCAGCAAAAGCCGCCTCTCCATGCCCCCATGGGCAGGATTTAAAAAAGAGAGTTGGGCATGAATGTAATACCCCAATCGTAAATAAAGGCGACGAGCCGCCACGTTATCAGCCAAGACATGCAAATACAAGCCATTCTGATTCCACAGATAAGCCTGATGTTCACAAGCTTGAATCAATTGTTTCGCAATTCCTAGACGACGATAACCAGACTCCACTGTCAGACTGGCTAAATAAGGATAAGCAGACTGCCCAAGGGCTGGCTTTTGCAGAGAGACTTCTACAGTCCCCATCACCCCATGGGGACGATCGGCATCCACCGCAACAAATGCTTGGTACAGATTTTTACGACCCATGCGAGCGTGTAAATCTGCTTGAATCCCAGCCTGCATCATCGGCATCATCCACAACCAAGGTACCAAGGAAAATCCTTTGACCAAAATATGTGCCATTCCGGCAACATCTTCCCTCGTCGCCGAGCGAACCACGGTGGCTGGAATGTCCTGAAGGAGCGGAGATTGGGACTGTTCTAGTAAAGTCTTGTTCATCACAAAAGACGCTCTATCAAGTTTGATTATTTTACGGCATTATTCGCATTCCATCCGGTAGCCCAAGATGCGTTTTATTCTTCAGTACGCGATATACAAAGCCATAAAAAGAGCCTGCCAAGGCTGACAGGTTTTACAACCTAACCAGCAGCTCGACAGGCTCACACCTTTCAAAATCGTAGAACTACTTCCCAATCTTGGGTGGCTCACGAAATGCGATGGCGAAAAACAAGACGCCGATCGCCAAGGCCAAGATCAAAATATAAGCAACACTTTCCATGGTGGATTCTTCCTTGTAAAGAGTGGTGTGAACAAGTCGAGAGCTTCAGACACTTGATGTAAAGCTAATGTCTAAAGCTCTCGAACATCAACTAAGCTCGACCTTCAGCACGTTCGGAAGGCGTACTCTTATCACCCAGCTTCTGGTAGAAGCCCCACTCGATTTGCTCTTCGCTCAGCTCAGGGTCAATCCCCGCGAACACATCGCGGAAGATGGTCCGAGAACCATGCCAGATATGACCAAAGAAGAACAGCAGTGCAAACACCGCGTGACCGAAGGTAAACCAACCGCGAGGGCTAGTCCGGAACGTTCCATCCGACGCCAAGGTTTCACGATCGAAGACAAACGGTTCGCCGAGTTGAGAAGAACGAGCGTACTTCTTAACCACAGCCGCATCCGTGAAGCTCTGACCATCCAACTGACCGCCGAAGAAGCTCACCGTCACACCCGTTTGTTCAAAACTGAGTTTCGATTCTGCCTTACGGAACGGAATGTCAGCTCTCACAACGCCATTGGCATCGATCAAGACCGTTGGGAAGTTTTCAAAGAAGTTCGGCAAACGACGGACAAAGAGTTCGCGGCCCGCAGCATCGGTGAAGACCGGATGACCCAGCCAACCCTGTGCAATTCCGTCGCCTTTGTTCATCTGACCTGTCCGGAACAATCCACCTTTCGCAGGACTGTTACCGACATAATCGTAGAATGCCAATTTCTCAGGAATGTTGCGATAGGCATCTTCTTGAGTGCCACCTTCAGCAATGGTGGTCTGCACACGGCGCTGAATCTCCTGCTTGAAGAACCCGCTATCCCACTGATAGCGCGTCGGTCCAAACAATTCGATCGGCGTCGTCGCATTTCCGTACCACATGGTTCCCGCCACGATAAACGCAGCAAAGAACACAGCAGCAATACTGCTGGCCAACACCGTCTCGATGTTCCCCATCCGAAGCGCTTTGTATAGACGCTCAGGCGGACGAACCGTCAAGTGGAACAGACCCGCAATAATCCCCACAATGCCCGCTGCAATGTGGTGGGCCACAACGCCACCGGGGTTAAAGGGGTTAAATCCAGATGGACCCCACTCCGGTGCGACAGGCTGGACGCTTCCCGTAATCCCGTAGGCATCCGAAACCCACATCCCCGGACCCCAAAGGCCCGTCAGATGGAAGGCTCCATAGCCGAAGCAGAGAAGACCCGACAAAAATAGATGAATTCCAAACATTTTCGGCAAATCCAACGCAGGTTCACCCGTGCGTGGATCGCGGAAGAGTTCCAAATCCCAATAAACCCAGTGCCAAACGGCTGCCAAAAACAACAGTCCAGATAGAACGATGTGCGCCAGCGCAACACCTTCAAATGACCAGAAACCTGGATCAACGCCAGACTCACCAGTAATGCTCCAGCCGCTCCAAGACCCTGTCACGCCCAAACGAGCCATGAAGGGCATTACGAACATGCCTTGCCGCCACATCGGGTTCAAAACTGGATCGCTGGGATCGAAGATCGCTAATTCATAAAGCGCCATCGAACCAGCCCAGCCCGCAACCAGAGCAGTGTGCATCAGGTGAGTCGCGATGAGCCGACCCGGATCGTTGATCAGGACGGTATGAACACGGTACCAAGGTAGTCCCATGTGACTACGCTCCTCCTCTTAGATAACGACTGCAATGCTTCTCTAGAGCCTTTTTATTAAAGTGCTAGGTGATCACAATGTACCAGACCTAAGCTCACCTTAGCGATCGCCTTTTACTTTTAATCCAGCTCTACAGCGGCTCAACAGGTTGAACCGACAGACTGACCCCGCACTTGGGAACTTCAGTCATGTATAACGGAATGTAACGCCTATGAGAATCTTTTACAAGACAGGGGCGATCGACAAAAACCGCTAACTGCGCCTTTCAGTACAGAATCTGCAACAATTAGTTACAATATTGGGACGAGTCCGTACTATTTTAGATAGACCCCTTGAGGAGAACTTATATGCCCGAGTCCACGATTCCTACTCCTGTCGAACCTCCAGCAACCCCCGGCTTCCAGCCTACTTCCATCTACTTTGAGAATGAAGGCAAAGACATCGTCGCCGCCAGTGGAGCCAATCTCCGCACCAAAGCCATCGAAAATCAGGTGGACCTCTACACCTTCGTCGGAAAAATGATGAGCTGTGGCGGATATGGCCAATGCACAACCTGTATTGTCGAAATCTTAGAAGGTGCTGAAAATCTCTCCCCTCGCACCGAAATCGAAGAAAAGCGATTTAAGAATAAACCCGACAGCTACCGTCTCGCCTGCCAAACCACGGTTAATGGGCGCGTTCGAGTCCTCACCAAACCCAATGCTAAGAAGAAATAATCAGAAAATAATCTCAGTGACTCTGAGAAACTTAAGAAACAATTCTTCATATCTAGTGAGACGACTCAAGCGGAATGCTACGCTTACACCTAATTCCAGTTTGGTCATCAATAGTTAAAGCGGACTCAGCGTTATGCAAGTTAATGATCTCGGCTTCCTAGCCACTATCCTATTTGTTTTCGTCCCTTCCATCTTTCTCCTCATTCTTTACATTCAGACGGCCAGTCGCGAAGGCTAACCTCTGGGATACAAGATTGAAACCCAAAAAATCTCTACATTTCAGTCCAGTGCGGATCAGAATGTAGAGATTTTTTTGAGTAAAAATTTAAATGAACGTTGGGTCAATTCCCAGAAGTCCCAGAGCCAGAAGCAACTCCACCATCTTGCTCCTCACCAGGCTCAACTCTTGTCTCAGTCAGATGGCTGTAGAGCATATGGAGCTTCATTTTAGGGATGTGTGGCCAACCCCCTTCTTCTTCAATGATCCGCATCAGCTTGTAGAGTTCTTGACGGTTTTGGGGCAGCGCATCTTGAAACGCGCCTTCCGTAATTCCTCGATGCAGTCTCTCTAAGAGCCTCAACACCTCCACGAGACCAATGGCATTGCCCTGATTTTCATCCACTAACTCACCGACTACCTGAGACAGGGAGCCTAGCAATGCACTATGAGAAGCTTGTTGTTCCATTCCACTATCCACACAAATCCTGTCTTCTGCGCTTTTAACCCTACCGCTGAGTTGCCCTCTCAAACAAGTCTGATTTCAGGCGATCGCCCCATTTTTTGTAACGATACTTCACAATTGAACGCGATCGTCTCATCAATACAGGGAACGGGGAGCAACCCATGTACAATGCAATCAAAGGTTTATAATGACCCGGGCCGATCGTCAGCACGGGTGTCTTTGACCACTTTGACTAATTTGACTAATCTGACTAATCTGTTTGACACTTGACTTTTGAGGTTGACCATGAGGTACCGCGCATTTATTGCAACGCTGTTGGCATTTTGCCTCAGTGTATTCATTACAGCTTGTAGTGACGCCCCTGAGACAAAAGAGGGACTGACCGTTTGACACTTGACTTTTGAGGTTGACCATGAGGTACCGCGCATTTATTGCAACGCTGTTGGCATTTTGCCTCAGTGTATTCATTACAGCTTGTAGTGACGCCCCTGAGACAAAAGAGGGACTGACCTACGAAGAGATCGTGAACAGCGGTCTTGCAAATAGCTGCCCCACCATCGAAGCAACCGCTCGCGGAGCCATCACCTTTGCAGCGGGTGATTCCTACACCCTTCAGAACCTGTGCCTACAACCCACCAACTTCGCCGTCAAGGTAGAGGGTGAAAATAAGCGTCAAGGCTCTCAATTTGTTCAGGGCAAGGTCATGACTCGCTACACGTCGTCCATCGACTCCGTGAGCGGTGCCCTATCCATTAATGATGATGGCAGTTTGACCTTCAAGGAAGAAGACGGTTTTGACTTCCAAGCCGTGACCGTACAGCTTCCGGGTGGCGAACAATTCCCAATTCTCTTCACGATTAAAAGCTTAGTCGCGACGAGTCAGCCTGGGATTAACGGCATCAACTCCTCGACTGACCTGAAGGGTGAGTTCATGGTCCCATCCTATCGAACCTCCAACTTCCTTGATCCGAAAGGTCGGGGTCTCACCACCGGATACGAAAGTGCTGTTGGTTTACCTGGAAGTACGGATGCAGAAGAACTCGTCCGTGAAAACAACAAACGATTCTTGAGCGCCAAGGGCAATATTTCCCTTCAAGTCACGAACGTCAACACCGAAACCGGAGAAGTCACCGGAAACTTCGAGAGCCTACAGCCCTCTGAAAGTGACATGGGTTCTAAAGAACCTAGCGATGTTCGGATTCGTGGTGTGTTTTATGGACGAGTTGCTGCGGCATAGCGGCACCATAGAGCGGCATCACAGAGCGGCACTATAGACAGTCGAATCGTTGTTGGGTTGCAATAGGTCGCCGATCGTCCTACCTGCCTCTCTCATAAATTGACTCAAACATAAAGGAGACCCGGAAAAATCTAGGTCTCCTTTATGTTTTCAGTATTTTCTTCATGGAAATCTCACATACTTTCTGATCTGAAGAAGACCGATCGGAGTGGTTCCCTATACAATTTGAAATAGGACATCTGAGTTTTCCCATTCCATAACTTCCGTGTAAACGCGCTTGAGTCATTGCGGTCTCAGCTCTTTACTGGAAACAGTTGTGAGAGACCAACTCAGACTTTTGGTGATTTGTTCTACCGCCCTAGAGACCTATGCCTGAATTAATCGCGCCGGACCTGAAAAACGACAGCCTACTCCTGTTGAAAGCTTACCAAGACAATCCCTCCTCTCGACTCCGCAATCAAATTGTGGAATTGAATTTTGGACTGGTTCGCAAGGAAGCCTACCACTGGATTGGGCAATGCCAGGAAAACTATGAAGACCTCGTTCAAGTCGGAGCCTTGGGCCTCATTCGAGCGATCGAACGCTTTGACATCAGCCGAGGCTATGCCTTTAGCTCCTTTGCATTACCCTACATTCGAGGCGAAATTCAGCATTATCTTCGGGATAAAAGTCCCTCGGTCCGGATTCCCCGTCGTTGGCAAACCCTGCAACGTCAAGCCGTTAACGTGATTCGCCAGCTTCAGAATGATCTGCATCGCCATCCTACGGATCCTGAAATTGCCCAGGCGTTAGAGATCACCATGACCGAATGGCAGGATGTCAAAGTCTCCCTGAAAAATCGTGCTCTCGTCAGTCTAGATGCGCCGATCGCCGATGACGATCAAGGTTCCGTCTGCCTCGGCGACATGATGCCAGATCATCAATACCGCAGCTTCCAGTTGGCCCAAGAAGACCAAATTCGGATTCAGCAGGCCCTTCAACAGGTCGAAAAGCTGACTCGTCAGGTCTTAGAATTTGTCTTCCTTCACGATCTCACCCAAAAGGAAACTGCAGAACGACTCGGCATCAGCTCTGTTACCGTTTCTCGGCGAGTTAAAAAAGGAATTGAAGCCCTTCAAGTTTTGCTTGCAGGAAGCGAAAATTAGCCAGATCCTCGATTATCCCGCTTGTATCCACCGTAACCTTACGGAAAACATCAAAAAACACCTCAAGCTCCTTCAGAAACTGTGTCATTTCTTGAAATAGCGGGTATCTTGGAGAAAAGTTTTGTGGGGAATGGATAATGCGTATACCTGCTTCTTGGGTGATCGCAGGTGCAATGGCGATCGGATTGACTTCTTGTGGTGGCGAAGATGTAAATACTTCGTCCAGTCCTTCACCCTCGCCTTCTGCAAATGCAACAGCGAGTGCCTCGCCTTCAGCGAGTCCAGCGGCAGCATCTTCTTTCTCATCCGGGACCGTCGTGGCCCAGAAGGGGAAAGATGGAAAAGATGCTAAGGGAAAAGATGCCAAAGGAAAGGATGGGAAAGTGAAAGACCCGAATTCGATTCCGGGTCTTGTTCAGTCTACCGATCCATCAGAACGAGCGAAACTCGTTCAAAGCAGCATTAAATCTGAGAAGTCCGATCGCATCGATCCATTCTCCAGTTTGCCACCTTTAATTGCATTCTCGACGCCTCGTGTCGCCGGAACTGGCTTATCTCCAGATAAATCTGTGACTGGAGATAAAAGCTCCAATGTTCCAGAACTGCCTAAATTTCCAGAAATTAAATTTCCGGATCTGCCCAAAGGCAGTGGTAGAACACCTGCTTCACCCAATAGACCTCAAGGCTCACCTTCTCGGCCTAACACGCCTTCCGCGCCCCTGGCTCCACCCAAGGCTCCGGCAGGAATTCCCACGATGCCCCCTATTCCTCAACCCACCTTGGCTCGTCAAGTGGAAGTTACAGGTGTTGTGAAGATTGGCGGAACCGTTCAAGCGATCGTCAAGGCTCCCAACGAACCGACCAGTCGTTATGTCGGTGTGGGTCAGAGACTCTCCAATGGTCAGATTTTGGTGAAGCGTATTGAGTTAAATCCTGGCTTAGATCCGATCGTGATTTTGGAAGAAAACGGAATTGAAGTCCCTATGGCGGTTGGTTCGAGTAAGAAAAAGACTCCCTAACGTCCAGTGATTTTCATCTAACAAATCAATACCTACAAAAAAGGGATGGAATTCATCAATTCCATCCCTTTTTTATTCAAGCGACTTTTATTCAAGCGACTCAGTCGGAACCTCCCGCGATCGAACTAGCCGACCGTGACTTGTTCTGCATTGACGGCTTCCGCGCCACTTTGCTCATTAGCAATCTCGATCAAGCGATTGAGCTGCTCTTGGCTAGGAGCCTGACCTTTCAAAACCACTGTTCCGCCCGTTTGAGCAACCCAGACCGTCTCAATGTCCGCCACCGAAGCATCTTGGTCAAAAGCTGCCGCAACACGCTTAGCCAAACCACTTTGGTCATACTCACCGTTCAGCCCAACCCGCTCCGCAGGAATGTCTGCGGGAGCTTCTGCAGCAGGAGCGTCTTGAGCCACTGCTTCCGTTGGAGCTTCTTCTTTGTTTCCGCCAAAAATTCTTTGTAACCAACCCATAACTTTTCTCCAAGAAATGATTCACAATCCATCAGAAGAATAGCGTAAGACCCCTGATTTGGACTTAAAATCTCCTTATTTTTTTATTATATAGAAAGGGGAAATTATCCTTCTTTTAAGCAATTCATCTCTGTGTTTTATTTAGTCTGTGTTTTATTGTGCCAGGATGACCATGGGGTCTCTAAAGCGGTGAGTTGATTGGAGGATTACATCTGTGAAGCATACGCTGTCCGTGTTGGTGGAAGATGAAGCTGGGGTGTTAAGCCGAATTTCAGGCTTATTCGCGCGCAGAGGATTTAATATTGAAAGTCTGGCAGTGGGTCCCGCCGAGCAGTTAGGGATCTCGCGGATCACTATGGTGGTTCCGGGCGATCGACAGGATATTGAGCAACTAACGAAGCAGTTGGATAAATTGGTTAATATTTTGCAAGTGCAAGATATTACAGAAGTTCCCTCGGTCGAACGGGAGCTAATGCTGCTGAAAGTGAATGCAACGAGTGTGACCCGATCGGAGATTTTGGAATTAACGAATATTTTCCGAGCCAAGGTCGTAGATGTTGCGGAGGACTCGTTGACTCTAGAGGTTGCGGGGGATCCGGGGAAAATGGTGGCGATCGTTCAGGTTCTCAACAAGTTTGGGATTCGGGAAATCGCTCGAACTGGCAAGATTGCCTTGACCCGTGAATCGGGTGTCAACACCGAATTTTTAAAATCTCTTGAGGCGAAAGTCTTTTAAGGGATGATCCCGGCGATGGTTTAAGCGATCGTTTGAGTCATCAGGCGATTGAACTAAAAAAGCAGAGACACTTATAAATTAAGTGTCTCTGCTTTTTTATGGCTGAAGTGCTGATTCAGCACTGGATGGTTTGAGGCTCCCTAGACTATTTCTTCTCTTTTCCAGGAATAAAGGGCTTACCTTCTCGAAACTGACCTGAGAAGGTCGTTCCATCACTATAGACCGCTTGTCCCCGACCCTCAGGTCGGCCACCACGCCATTCGCCGACATAGCTTCTATATCCAGTTCCAGGAGCAAACGTGCAGCTTCCGCGTCCAGAGAGCTTACTGCTGAAGAACTGGCCTTGGCAGCGCATGTTTTTGGTGGTGTAAGTTCCTTGACCTTTGACTTGGCCTAGGAAAAATTCTCCGTCATAGGTGCCGCTATTGGCGAAGGCAAAGTTGCCACGACCGTGGGGGACACCGCGCTTGATGCCGCCGTTGTAGCGATCGCCATTGGCGAAGGTAAAGGTCCCGCTGCCATTGGGTTCACCTTGGGAAAAACTCCCTTCATAGCGACCATTATCTGGAAACAAAAACATCCCCTGTCCCTGCTTCAGTCCGTTGACGAAGGTGCCTTCGTAACGTTGATCGTCTTCATAGACGAGTACGCCATACCCACTGGGCAACCAACCGCCAGGAACCTTACGCACTGGACCTTCATAGGATCTAAAAGGAGAAGGTCCGAGCTTGTCGTTTTTGTCCTTGATTGGTTTGAAGGTACAGATGTAGTTGCCGTTGCTGCGCGCAGTACATTGATTGGCGAGGACGGGCAAAAGTTCTGCTTGGGCAGGTTGTGCGTGACTCAGTAGGGTGACGCCTGAGAGCAGGACGATCGAACCTGTGAGTTTTCGACTGAAAGCGTTTCGGTGTGAAGGGTGAGTCATCATAGTTGCTATAGCTTGCTCAATAGTTCTAAATTTAGCCAAGAATTTAGCTTTGAGTGCAATTTCTTTAAAGAATAGTTGGGTTTAGGCTACCCCATTGTGATGTACTACTCTCAAAATGATGCATCTATATGTGCATATGGATGCGCTTAGATACGCTAAATAGGATTTGGTCGAGCCTAGCTAGACCCCTTTACGGAAGGCATCTTCAACCCAGCGGACCTGACGAGGCAAGTTCATCGCCCGAAACGAGCCGATCGCCGTGCCTTTATCTTGACAGGCTTGTTCCGCATTATTCATTCTTTGATAGGTGAGACCCCGTTGAGCATAGGCTCCCGCTAGATCGCATTTGGCATCAATCCGATCGAGGATTTCGATCGCACGGGTGTGACGCTCGATGGCGATGTCAAGCTGACCCAGAATCCGATAAATCTGAGCAGAGCCGCTCAGAGCTTTAGCGTAGATTTCGATGAAGTCAGACTGTTCTGAATGGGTGAGGGCTTCATGGAAGAGTTCCAAGGCCGCTTCAGGATCGCCTAAGTTCCGATAGGTGTGGCCGAGGAAGAGCAGACTGTAGGAGCGGCCCCAGAGATTGTCGTGTAGTGGCCATCGGGATTGGTTGAGCTTGTTGATATAGTCCAGGGCGATCGTTTTATCTCCCCAGCCGGAGTACAGATAGGCTAGGCAACAAGCCGCATACCCTTGGTAAGAAGCCGAACCCGATTCGATCGCCCCGTCATAGGTATCCCTAAATTCTTGAATGGCCGCTTCAATGTCCCAACAATCGCGATGACAAAGCCCCAGATTCATCAGGGAGGAGATCTTGAGATTGATCAAAAATCCCCGATCGGCGATGGCGAGCGCTTCCCGATGATATTTAATCGCTCGGTTGAGATCGCCCGTGCTGCGATAGGTATAGCCCAACAGGTTGTAGAGAAACCCGAGGTGAATTCCTGGCTCGGCTTGGTTGATGATCAGTTCAGCCGTTTCGATAATTTGCTGGAGCGATCGGAACCGATACAAAATCCATCCCAGGGCCATTTCCCCGCCCCAGAGGTTCGGCAGGGGCATCATCAGGACTTCGGCGGCTTGGTCGTAGTCTTTGATTTCGAGGAAGTGATAGTAGGCTTCTAGGACCATTCGAGTATCGTCCAGTTTGACGATCGGTTGGTCTTGATGGGTCAGCCAAAAGGCAGCGGCTTTGCGGTGCGAGAGTTCCCAATCGCTCGTGCGCTGTAAACGGTGGTGAGATTCGGCATGAACCATCGGGTGCAGCCAGAAGATATCGCCATGTCGGGATTCCACTAAGGCAAGGTTTTGAAGGGTGCGGATGGTGGCGGACTGCTGGGCGACTGGGACATCCCAGAGCATGGCTTTGAGTCCCTGAAGACTGATATGAGACGGGTTCTGATAGCGATAGCTGCCGAGACGGTAGAGCAGACGATAGACGGCGGGCTGTTGCTGTTGGAGTTTATTAAATTGATCGGCGACGAGTTCCTGCATTTGACCTTCGTTCCAGAGGTTTCGATCGCAGCTTTGCCAGTAGGCATCGAGATCATTTTCGTAGCGGTTCCGCACGTCGCTTTTCAGAATATTCATGGCCGTGGCATTCCCGCCGCAGCTTTGCCAGATTTCCTGGAGTGCCCGATCGCCTTTGACACTTTGAACGTCAATGCCCTGTTGGGTGAAAATTTTTTGCCATGCGGTTTGGGAGAGACCTTTTAGGGAAAAAACGGCGGGGGTGAAGAGGCTCTCTTGGCAGCATTCTCGGCTGGTGATCAAGGTGAGATGGTGGGGACCAATGTCGCTTAAGGTGCGAAATAGATCGAGGTACGATCGTAAGTCCCGGACTAAATGCCCGCTGCCATCTAGGGCGGAGTCAAAATTGTCGATCAGGATGCCGATCGGATTTTTGGCATTTTCGAGACAATATCTCAAGCGTTGGAGATTGGTATGGAAGTCCCGCCCAACTTCTTCTCTGAATTCTCGCTTCAGCCATTCTTCGACCAGACTTTCGGCAGAGGGAATATATTGAGATTCGGGGGAAAGCCAAGCTTCGAGGACGGGGGAAAATTGACGCAGTTCCAAATATTTACGGGCAAACCGGGTTTTGCCAATGCCGCCTTCGGCGTGAATCAGGACGATCGCTGACTTCTCCTGTTTCCACATCCGATCGATCTGGCTCATTTCTTCATCGCGGCCAAAGAAGAAGGGATCGATGAGTGGGTCAAGCGTGATGGGGTTGGGGGTGATGGGGTTGGGGGTGATGTGGGGGGTGACGGGTTCTAGGGGAGTGGCTGGGGAGTGGGTTCGCCAATAATGTTCGATCGTATTTTTGAAGGTGCGCTTTGTGACGGGGCGATCGAGGACGAGGCTGAGTTTTTTAAAGAGGTCTGCGCCTAGTTCTCTGGTGTAACATTCTTCGTGATTGATCTGTACGGCAATCTTTTCGTAGGTCAGATTGGCCCAACAGCCGAGAAACACATCACAGTGCGTATCTTTTAAACATTCTCCAGTGGCGCTGTGACACCAGGTATTGACCAATTGAAGTGCGATTTCAGATGTCAGTGGCAGATGCTGCATGGAACTATCCCTTTTGTAATGACCTTGGGGCAGGTACTACTGGTTATACTACGAGTGTAATACAAAAAAATAATCTGTGTGGCTCAGAATTGGCTCAGTTGGTGTAAATTTTCTGCAACAGGTTTTAATTGGGAACGCTCTGTGCATAAGCCTGCTCTGTGCATAAGCCTCGTCAAATTAGGGATAACGAAGGTCAGTTGTTCCCTTTTTCTTGACTTTAATGTTTATGCTGAAATCTCCCTGGAAGGTTGTTTGGATTGGTAGTTTGTTGTTGGCCATGGGTCATGCGGTGGGTCCTGTAGAGGCGCGCCAAGATGGGCCGTCTAGAACGATTTTTTTAGAGTCTCGTCCGTCACCGCAGTCTATAGATTTGTCGGGTAGTGATGGCTATGCAGGTGCGGATGGTAAGAGCCGATCGCATTATGGCGATGATGATGACGATTCAACCACTTCCTGTAGTAATCATGAGGTCGGGAAGGCGGCGAAAAATATTACGATGTCGAGTGGCGCTAATGGCGAAGCGGGTGGCAATGGCGGTCCGGGTGGCAATGGTGGGAATTTGACGATTTACTATCAAAATCGATCGGATTTAAAGCAGATTTTTGTCGATGCTTCGCCGGGTCGTGGGGGTCCTGGAGGTCGAGGTGGACGGGGTTCGAGGGGTTGCCGTTGTCCGCAGTCGGATTGGAAAGTGGATGGCAAGACCTATCACTGTACCAATGGTAAACGCGGGAGTCGTGGGCTTAATGGCTCACCGGGTGCAGATGGCAGAATGGGTCAGCTTAGATTGATTGCTGGGACAACGCCGATCGCAGGGGATAATCCGTTTTCTCGAATGACGCTGGAAAAACTAGCAACTTCAACCAAGCCGATTTCACTTTCTCTCAATCGCTGGGATCGCCAACGGGGTGCGCTGAGTCTGTTGCAGGCGAATTCTCGAATTGATGATGAGTACCTGGAATATCGCGATCGGCTTGAGAAAACCGCGACGGTGCAATGGCGATCGAAATCGGCGTTGAGCGATTATGGTTCACAGCTTGCATCACTGACCTTGCAAAATAATGGCAAGATTGGCTTTGAGTTTGACGATCAGCAGCTTTGGTCGGTGGTTGAACAGGTGGATAGTTCGAAGGGTACGGCGGTGGCGATCGATGCGGTGGTGCATCAGCGGGATGCCTTGCGGCTGACGCCGGGGATCACGGATCAACGCGATCGAAACTTTACGTTGGCGGTGATTGACTCCGGTGCTAAGTCAGATGTGGTGAGTACCCAATTTGCTGTGACGATTAAAACGTCGAATAGCTATGGTAGACCCGGAGCGTTTGGTAATTTTACGACGCACTATGAGGGTGTCGTTCCGGCGGCGGCTGTCAAGCGCGATTACAATCGCTTTCTACTCAATCTCGGATCGTTGCCCGTGCCAGAGGATACGTTTAAAACGGGGAATGATGTGGAGGTTGAAATTAAGATCGTACGATCGTTGGGCAGTCGATCGGCGACGCAGACGATCGATTGGTCGGGAACGGTTTATTAGAGCTTTGGATCAAAACTTCTAGATCCAGGCGAGCCGCCCCCAAACCCCCAATTCTGGAGGCTTTGATCTTTTCTGTCTCCCCCAGAATTGGGGGCCGGGGGGCGGTTCGGCTGAGGTCCTTACGATCGCAGCCGCTTCAATTCATCTTGGAGTTCGGCCACTTGACGACGCATTTCTTCGATCGGATCGACGGATGTTTCAGCTTGTGGTGCCTCGGGTTTTACCTCAGGCTTGGCTTCTGGTTTGGGTTCCGGCTTTGGGGTGGGCCTTGGAACGGGGATTTCGTCTTCGTCGATGATCTCAATGCGGCGAGGTTCTTTGGGGGTTGGGGACTTGGGTGCTTGCTGAGATTGGGCGGATTGAGCGGCTTGAGTGGCTTGCTGGGAGAGGTTTTCAAATTCCTGCTGGGCGGTTTTCATTTTTTCATCGACGTAGCGACGGGCTTCTTCCGCCGTCATTTCGCCCCGTTCCACCATTTCATCGGCTAGTTTTTGAAGTTGACCACTGAACTCAGTCAACTTGCCGCCCGCTTTTTCTCCCGCATAGGAAGCGGCCCCGATGCCGATGTACACCGCCTTCTGTACCAAGTCACTGAGTCCCATAGCGCCCTCCAAAAAAGTTGAAATTCGTGATTATCATGCTTCCTACTCCTAAGATAGCCGCGATTCCAGAGATTTTCAGGGCGGAGCCTACCCCTATCTAGAGTCGTAGTTCCCGATCGGCCTGCCACAGATTGACTGACAAAAGTTCACGATCATCACGATCGACCGCAATCATCTGTGATATAGTGAAATCTGACTCGGACCCATGCGGTTTCAACGCCCAAACTTTGTCAGGACCGGAAGGTAGCAGCAATACGGGATGCTTGTGACAGGCGTGGTATCCGGGTCTTCTCCGTTTCTAGGGTGTTACAGGTTTCTAGGGTATTACACTCTAGGGTATTGCATTGGTCCATGCCTGTCGGATCGCCCATCACCACATGCCATTCGTGCAGTTTGTACTGGACGCAGTTATTTTTCACTAAGGGATCTCGGGCAACGATCGCCATCGCTTCTTCCATGGACGATGCCTCAAATAACAGCATTCCGCCGCCTTTTTGTTTCCAGTAGCCCGTCTGAGCGTGATGACCGCTGTTAATTAAATCTTGAACGAAGGCCAGATGAGCTGGAACATACTGGTCGAAGGTGGGTTTATCGACGATTCCTTCTTCAATTTTGACAAACCAAGGCATGGGCTGATTCCTTAAAACGATCGGTGAATGAGAATTTAGGATTTTCAGGGTCAGATTTTTCAGGGTCAAAATCTGTCAGAAATCCAGCTTAGAACTTGTCTGGGGGAAAGGAACAGGGAATTTTCCACAGATTTTCTAGGTGCTTTTTAGTATCGGTATCAGAGAGGATGATCTATCCCGAGGAGGAACATTCTTCCCTGGGGCGTTCTCTCTTATAATGATAGACATTCCAAATCCCCCCTGAATCATGCCTTTGACTGAACCTGGAAGCTATAAAGAAACTGTTAATCTTCCCCAAACAAAATTTGACATGCGCGCCAATGC
>JAAFJU010000156.1 GCA_013298165.1 Synechococcales cyanobacterium bin31.maxbin.ball.101
TGTTGAACACGTAAGCATTCCAAGTATTACCGCGATTGGTGTTGAACACTTGCGGCGGCTTGCTTCCGGCTTGAGTCTGGAGCACGATGTTCATGCCAGAGTCAGCGGGGGTCAGTTGCACACCAGTCACTTGAGTGACCTCAGCGGCGATCGCTGGAAGGGATGCCACCAGCATTGTTGTCGCCGCAAGGGTTCCGCTCATGCTGAAAAAGTCTTTCACGGGGGACGCTCCTAGAAAATCAAAAATCAAAAACAGATGAATAGGCAAACAGTAGTCATTAGCCGTCATTGACAAAACAATGAACTACTTAGGCGGTGTCGAAGGACTAGGACTTGCCCCAGGACTAGGACTTGCAGTTGGAGTCGGAACCAGCAATTTGGCTTCTTCCGGCGTCACCGGAATCAACGCATCCATCTTGAAGGACGTCTTCAAAACGGTATCCGGCTGACAATTCCGCAAGGCTTCAGGAATCGGCGAGTTGGAGTTGATCTCGTACAGAATCGGAGATGCGCCCGTTCCACCTCCACGACCGACGGCAATGCTCATATTCCGCATGACCAGCAACGGCTGCAAACGTTCGATCGTCCGGAAAATTTGCTGCGTCTGATTGAAGTTTCCTTCAAACGCAATGTCCACCGTTTCTCGCTTCAGTTTATTGTTCAGTTCAACTCCTAAGGAGCCATCCGTCACAACATTCGGAACCGTCGTAGCACCTGCCGCAGGAGCTGCACCGGGAGTCACCGCAGAAGACGGTTTAAAACTCGTCAACTTGGCATCCGCCACCAAAGGTCCGATCGACTCTTCAAAACGCTGACCATCGGGAATCGTCGTAAACTGCTCCTTGACCCAATCCGGGCAACTTGCAAGCTTCGCGCGTTTTCCTTCCAGAATTCCAGCATTGTTCCGTTTGATCAATTGATTGAGATCTAGCAGAATCGTATCCATGTTCTTCGGTTGAGCGAACAACGACAGCACCTGCGTGCGCTGCTGTTCGACTTGCGCTAGACGGACTTTTGCTTTTTTCAGATCTGCTTCGATCTTTTGTTGATCCCCTAGTTGAGCTTGCTTTTCTTTGACCTTGGCATCCAATGCCTCAGTCTCGATGCGCAATGGGTCAACGAAGGTCATCCATCCATAGGCCGCAGCCGCTAAACCCAATACACCCAAGCAAATCCCACTGACCATGGGTGTAAAGGTGATGCCAAAAGCACTCGGGTAATTTGGCCCGCTATTAAAATCGCCGTCTGGCGGATTGAAATCTCCACTCATGCTCATGGTTTTACCCCCTTACTCTTGAGCGCTTCAACACGGGTGACAAGACCCACTGCGCCTTTCCGATCGAGTTCTCTTAGCAATTCAGAAGTGGGAATATCCGACAACTTACTTTGCACCGTGAACGTCACTTTTCCAGGCAGCTTAATAAGCTGATTGTTGTTGTCTTCTTTCTTTTCTTGACCAGGCTTGACTGGAAGCTCTACCGCCTTCGGCAATGTAACCGGAGGTACTGGTTTCGCATCCAATCGAGCGGTTTCGATAATGCGAGTATCTTCGGGCTTGAGGAAGTTAGACTTCTTCAAAATCACCAAAAGATCATTCACCTGATCGAAATCATTGGCTTCACCCTTAATGGTGACATCCGGCGTATAGACTGCATTTCCACCTGCCGGAGCACTACCCGCAGGTGCAGATTGAACAATGGAAGCAATCTGCACACCCGGTGGTAGACGTTCCCTCAGATCCTGCGACATGGCGGACCATGGCTTGATTTGGTTGAACACGGTGGCTAAGGCTTTGATTTCGCCTTCAGCCGCTGTGACCTTTGCCTTTGCGGCGGCCAGTTCCTTGCGTTTGACTTCAATGGTTCCAAGTTGCGCATCTAGCTTGACTTGCTCGGCTTCCAGGTTGCCCTTTTGCCAATTGAAGTAGAGAAATGCGCCGCCCGTAATGCCCAGCAACGCTAACAATGCCCCTGCCCCTGCATAAAGCGGGAACGGACTTTCATTGCCACCGCTACTGGCCCGTCGTCCACCGCCCCCACGAGCCGCAGCCGCAGCAGAACCGGGCTTGAGATCGGGACGATCGTTCAGAAAGTTGATATCTAAATTAAACATTGTCTCCTAAGCCTCCCGTAATCCCAAACCGAGTACCACACCCAGCCCCGGTCGGAGGCTAGGAGGTAGGTCAGCCGTGGTGTCTAGTCCGAGCGTTGCCACAGGGTCAATGAGACTACAAGGTAGGCTCAATCGCTGGGTAAAGAACTCATCCAGTTGACCAATGGCTGCTCCAGGTCCAGCGAGCAGTAACTGAGCGACTTCGAGATTTTCACCTTGGTTGGTGTAGAAATCGATCGATCGACGCAGTTCATCCGCCAGCTCTCCCAAAATCCGCAACATCGCTGCCGTTCCGGGGTTTCCGCCACTGGGGCGACCGGAGGAATCGAGGTTGAGGGGAATGGTCATGCCCTGAAGCAAATCAATGCTCCGAGAGGCGGGAAGATTCATGGCTCTTGACAGCGCACTTTGAATTTGGAAGGTTCCGATCGGCACCGTCCGCGAGAACTGAGGCACACCGTCCACCGTGATGGAGATTTCGGTGCTTTCAAATTCAATATCAACAATTGCCACCGCTTCGCTGGACCCGAACTGCCGAAGCTGTTCGCGAATCGTCCGAATCAGGGAGAAACTGCTGATTTCGAGGACATCTAAATTCAACCCTGCCTGTTGGAAGGTCTGAATATAGGAGTCGGTGATTTCTCGGCGGGTGGCGACGAGGAGGACTTGCACTTTTTCAATGCCGTCTTCATCGACGAATAAACCGAGTTTTTGATAATCCACATCTGCTTCCTCGCGGGGGAAGGGCAGATAAAGTCCTGCTTCTTGATTAAGGACCATATCGCGAAGTTCGCGATCGTCCAACTCAGCCGGAACTGGGATGATGCGAGTAACCGTATCTCTACCGCCGTGAATGGCCGTCGCTGCTTGCTTTGCCTTGATTTTATTCTCGGCAAGTGCTGATTGGATCAGCTCCGCCATAGCAGCTTGATCAACAATCTGCCCTTCTTGGAAGATGCCTTCAGGTACGGGAACGGTTGCATAACTTGCAAGCCGCACCTTCTGACCCTGACGGCGCAGTTGGGCAATGTTGATGCGATCGGGAGATAGCTCAATGCCAATCCCCTTCGATCCTTTTGAAAGTAATCCTTTTAAACCGTTAACCACAGCACTGACAATCCAAGATGAATGAGGTTAAAACCGACAAAACAAGCGTACATAGCCATCACTAAGTCAGAGAATAGTCTCCAGTTCAGGATGATCATTCGATAAAAATCGATCGTAACGCTACTGAATAGTACACAACGGATTCAAAAGTGGATAACTGTTTTTAGTAAAAACTGTCAATTCACGACAAAATCATGAATCCCACCCTTTTTTTAGCCTTGAATTTGACATTCAAGCGTCGTGATAAGGTTCATCCGTGACAGTTTGCCCAAGATGAACTTAAGAGAAACAGAGGAGTTTACGGCCTATGAAAAGCCCTAAAAAAGTATTTAAAGAAACTGAAAATACTACCCCATGAGCGATAGTACATAAAATTTTCAAAAGCGCACGACTTTTTTTGAAAATTGACCAGTTTTTCTTCACTATTTCTGAAATCACAGGTCAAGTGATCAGGAATTCTGATCGCACAGATGGAATTTGATCATTGAAGCTGATCGTATAATCGGGGTTTGCTGACGCAACGCTTCGCGAACGGCTCCGCTCACCCCTCAAGATCTCCGTGGGCTGAGCGGAGTCGTAGTTTACGTCCGTAAGGACTAGCCCGAACCCAACCGATCAACCCCAAACCATCGCAGGCCAAGTCGTCCACAGAAAAATCCCCACCGCCACGATCGCCAGCACAAATTCAATCAAATTGCCCACCAGCGAACCCAAACCGATCGCCAGACAAACCTTCCCGGCCATTTTCACCCGATCGACCAACGCTAAATCCCGACGATATAAAAACTCACCCACAAAGCCACCGAGCAGTCCGCCCGCCAAAATCCCGACGATCGGCCCACCCAGCATCGCCAATGGCAACAAGCCAAAAAATCCCATGGCCATGCCGCCCATCATGCCCCACTGACTCCAGGAACTGGCCCCCACCGTCTTCGCACCCCAGTAGCCGCCCAGCCACTCCACCGCCGCACTCAAAATCAACGCCAAAAAAATCAACGCCAAGGGCACCAGCGCGATCGCAAACTTCGTCGCAATACACCACACCACGATCGCCGCCAAAATCAAACTCGGCCCCGGCAACCCTGGCACCACCGCCCCCACAACCCCCACCATCATCACCACAACCAAAATCCCATACAGCGCCAACATCATCATCCCAACACCCTCAAAAATGCTAAATAAACCACAGAACTCTTGGCCCCCCAACCTCCCAAACCTGGGGGGCTTTGAATCAACTCTTACGGTTCGGTCCCCCCAGAATTGGGGGTTAGGGGGCCTTCTTACCGAATCGCAGGCGCAGGTCGCACATATTGGGCAAACCGATCGCGCCCCTCATCCAGCTTCTTTGGCACCCCATTGGGATATTTCTGCTGAATCAATGCCTGCAAGGTTTCAAACCGATTTCCTGGGTCGGGATGGCTGCGCAAAAACTCCGGCTGACGACCGCCCCCACCCGCTGCCGCCAAAATCTTCATCACCTGCAAAATCCCGATCGGACTGTAACCCGCCTGCGTCATAAACTCCAACCCAAACCGATCGCTCTCCGACTCATCCTTCCGCCCATACCGCAGATTCACCAACTGATTCATCGCATTCGCCACCGAAGCCGCCGCCTGCCCGCCATCATTTCCCCCACTGGACACCACTCCCACCGCATTCACCAGCGACGCCCCCAGATTTTGTTTCGCGAGGTGTTCTGCGCCGTGACGACCGACCACATGGCCGATTTCGTGACCGAGAACTGCTGCCAGTTGAGCTTCCGAATTCATTCGAGACAGCAATGCGGCTGTGATAAAGACTTGACCACCAGGCAAGGCAAAGGCATTCACCGTCTGGGGATCTTTGAGAAGGTGAAACTCGAAGGGATAGGGTGATTTTTGGGCGACGGAGTTTTTGATAATCCGATCGCCGACGCTATTCACATAAGCCTGAAGCGCTTCATTTTGATACAGTCCCCCATGCTGCGCCGCCATCTGCTGACGACTCTGCATCCCCAATACCACCTCTTGGCGCGGAGAAAGACTGATGCGCTGTTTTTCTCCTGTGACAGGGTTGATTTCCGTCTGGCCGTAGTAGCTGAACAGCCCACCGATCAGGAAAATGACGCCTAAAGCAAGCCGAAGTAAAAACGACATGGTACCGATGAGTCCCAGAAATACAGATGAATGTGCCTTACATTGTGCAACGAGACTTTTTCTCTGATTGACGATCGGCCCAGAGAGTTACATTTTGTATCACATGCGAGAAAGATTTTGAGCCTGAAAATAAAGCACAAATTGATTTAGTACGGATATACTGACTTTTATAGAGAGACCCATACCCTACAACCTGCGCGCCCGTGATGATTGACTCGATCGCACCCACCACCTTGATCCAGGATCGCTACTATGTCCTGAGAGTCCTTCGGCCTTTGGAGTTTGGCTGGCTGTATTCTGTGGTCGATCGGGGATTAGCTCAGCGACGAACCCCCAATACCTTGCCCTTGTGTTTTTTAGAAGAGTTTCGGGTGCCGGAGCATTTGATTGCACATGTCGATCGTTTGGCGGAGCAGATGAGGCTGGAACTGCGGCAGGTGCGGGATGGCAAGACTGCGTCAAGGGATCTGTCGGGAGCGCTTTCCAGTGAGATGCCGGACTACGACGAAGTGATAGTGGTGGGCGATCGACTTTTTTTAAAGCAGTTTTATGTCGATCATTTTTCCTATGGTCAGGTGCTAGAAGATCGGGTCTTGACGGGAGAGGGAGAAACCGTGCTGTCGGAGGTGGAGGCGGAGGAACTGCTTGATGGCATTGAGCCTATTTTGAAAGCGCTGCATCGCCAAGGGTTAACCCATGACAATCTGTCACCGGAAACAATTGTTTGGCAAATGGCGGCTCAGAGACCGGGTCTGATGCATTTTGGGTCGCTGCGATCGGTGATTCAGCGGGTGAGTGCGCCGCTGCATAGCTTGGATTTTGAAGCGTCGGTGTTGAGTTGTCCGATGCAGACGGACTGGGTGAATTTGGCGGAGACGACGCTAGTGTTGATGGGCGATCCGGATTGGAACAGTCTTAGTTTGCATCTCGCCCAACGTCTCCGACGCCTCCTCGAAGCCGAGCCGCAGTCCAAACTCCCAAGCTTCAGTCATCAAACCCATCAAACCCATCAAACTCGTCAGAACCGCCAAACCCGTCAGCACTCGATTCAAACCCCGCCCCTTAACCCAGCGAGAAACCCTAATTTTGCCGATCGTGCAGAGCCGACGATCGCGCCACCGCCGCCTCTACGCCGATCGTCAAAGACCGATCGTAGGTCATCGAGACCCTCCATTCCCCATCGTTCACTATCCAATCCTGGATTGTTCTCGCGTTTCAGTCAGTTCTTTAATCAGTATTTGAGAGGCTATTTTCAAGGGTTTCCCTCTGTGAGGCAAGATCCATTGCTGTGGGGAATGGGGCTTGTTATTTTTGGGTTGGCGGGACTGTTGGGTTATCGGATGTTAATGGCCCAGGCTAGCAATCAACGTCCCACCACCGCAGAATCCATTGCAGCATTCCCTCTTCCCAACACGCTTCCTAGTGATTCCAATCTTGCCAATCCTGATGCAACTACTATTAATCCATCCCCCTCTCCATTACCCGAAGCATTGAAAACGCAACTCCGATCGCTACAAGTTTCGGACAATTGGTTTGCGATGAGTCTGGATGAAATGCTGGGCCAGTCGGGCGTTTCACCGGAGGACGATCGTTGGAAAACCGCTTCACAAACTTTGATCCAAGCCCTCGAAAAACTCACCCCCGAAGCCCGTCAAAACATTGGTTCCTATCGCCGCGCCGATTTTGACCAATGGCTCACCCAAGCCACCACCAAATCTCCAACTAAACCGATCTCATCCAAACAAATCGAAGCCCAAACTGACGAACAGTTTTTTGCCTTGTTACCCGATCGTAAAGGCAAGGCACTAAACCCTCGGCAACTGGGACAAGTTTGGTACGCGATCGCGCGTCAGGTGTTGAAGAATTAGAATTCGATCGGTTGGGTTCGGGCTAGTCCTTACGGACGTAAACTACGACTCCGCTCACCCCCCGAAGATTCTGTGAGGTGGATTTTTGAGTTTTCTAATGCAAAGACCCTCGAACAAATCCGCTCAGTCTTCGTGGGCTGAGCGGAGTCGAAGCCCAAACACCACCAATCAACCCAAACTAAATGCAAGCTGCAAGCTGGGAATTTTAGTTCCGATCGGCTCAGGCGTTGGCGTTTGATTCACGGCAATGCAATATTGGGAATAGGAGCAGCCCCCACATTGTTTACCAGGCTTTGCTTGCCAAGCATTGTTTTCATGACGAACCTGCCATGCGAGATCCTTCAATACCCGCAACACCTGACGCTTTTGCCGATCGGTCGCTCGATAGCGCACCTTCTCACCCGATCGTAAAAACAACAAACTTAAATATTTCAAACTCTGACCATAGGTTTGCTCCAAGGCCAACCCATACAACCCAAGCTGAACATCCATTTCAGCTTTTTCCGGCACTGTAGCTGTCTGCGTGGATTTGTAATCGATCAGCTCTAAACCATCATCAAGATAGTCGATCCGATCGTACCGACCCGTCACCGAAAACTCCAAATTTTCAAACTGCAACGTCGCCTGAATTTTTCCCTCAACCGCCAACGGCTGCCGAAAAACGGATTCAGTTGCAATGAACTTCTGGTAGTAGTTTTCAAGAATCGATCGACCCTCACGCACCTGCTTATTGGTCAACTTATCGCCTAGACTCGCCGCCGCACGACTCCAACATCCGCTAACCCAGTCCCAATCCGGAACCCGATCGCCATTTGTCCAAGTCCCATGGCATTGCGCCAACGCATCATGTAACGCATTCCCCAACACCACCGAGCCAAAACCCTGGGTGACAGGAACCCGTTTCTCATATTTCAAAAAGTAAGCATAGGGACATCGCTGATAGGCATTCAGCTTTGTCGCAGAAATTGGATACACCATAGCCGCAACTCATTAGGTGTGAATAAAAGGATGAAAAGGTTGAACAATTACCGAGCCAACAAGCCAAGTCAATCAACAAGGCCAACAAACAAAAGTATTCGAAGCATTCAATGAAACACTCAAAAATAAATCATGTCCTTACAGGTCGTGGTAGAAACCCATCAAAACAAATTTTCAAGCTCTCAATTCAAAATTCTCAATTCAAAATTCAAGAAGCCGCATCAGCAGGGCGACGGAAAATAGAATCTAAATAAATTCGGGCCGTCTGACGATCGTTGCCTTGCTCAGGACTCCGATTTTGAAGCAAAAACAAAGAAATAGCAGCGGAAAAGACGCGATCTTGATCCCAATCGGGCCGATTTTCTAAGAATCCCACCAAGGATCCATGAAGCGTTTCGGGGAGTTCGACGAGCAAGCTGATGGGAGTGGTGTCCATGGTTCTCTCTATAAGGTCGATTCAAAAGGACAGAAGGTTGCAGAATCCATATTTTCTAGATCACCTGTATGCGTTATGCCATCAGGGTTTCAAGCGTTTTGTGGAACTGCTCTCTTCAAGGTCGTTTTATTCTGCTTCATGATCCCTATAAGGTCAACCTTGACGAACCGGATTTGACGATTTTGCCGATCGCGGAACCGACGAAGGAATGCGGGTTTCGGGCGTTTTGAAGGGTGCTAGAGTTCTCCGCACTGTGGATTGTGGAGAAGGTCAGTCGATCGTCGCTTTCTTTTCCACAAATTCCCAACGAGGCAGAACTATTCGCTCTTTTCCTGGGGAAAACTGTGGATTCCTTGGGGAAAACCACCCTAGAAGTTGTGGACAAATTCAAAGGAGACTGTGGAATATCTGGGGGATATTAAAAAAATGAGATTCTCCCAGAAATCTTGAAACTTTTTTGGGAACTCACGGAAGAAATCAGTCTTTTTGGCGACGATTCAGCAGATCTGGCAGGGCGGCTTCAGATGGGTTTCATGAAGAAACGTAAAAACATACGTAGAAAAAGGGGCAGATCGGCACTCTTTGAAATATTTCTCGGTAAAAGGAACCGTGGCCCGTTAGATTTAGAAGACCGATTCCTTATGAATAGGGAGGATATCAACCTTGGACGACAACTACTCAACTTACATCCGGCGCATGATGCGATCGACCTTGCCGGATACCTATGACTCACAGGTTCGTAATCTTCAGTCTTCACCGAAGTTTGAACGGTTGCCGTCTGGTAGCTGGTCTCCGAAGCGCTTTCCTGGCTATACGGTCATCACGCCTCCTGGAGCAGAAGACCC
>JAAFJU010000116.1 GCA_013298165.1 Synechococcales cyanobacterium bin31.maxbin.ball.101
GACGCAGTTTTTTGCGCCTGCTGAGCAGTCGGTGATGCCGCTTCTGGTCGAAAAAGAGAATCTTCTGTCTGCCAATTCCCTCTACACCACCACGATGATGGCCTCGGTGATCATTGGGTTTGCGGTGGGTGAGCCGTTGCTGGCGGCGGCGGATCATTTGTTTGCGGGATTTGGGGTGATGGATTTGGGCAAGGAGCTAGTGGTGGGCGGGGGCTATGCGATCGCTGGACTGCTGCTGCTACTGTTGAAGACGGGCGAAGTCCCGATGGACAAGAGCATTGAACGTCCCCATGTCTTTGCAGATATTAAAGATGGGTTGAACTATTTGGGTCGGCAGGCTCATGTGCGAGCGGCGTTGATTCAACTGGTGATTTTGTTCTCGGTGTTTGCCGCTTTATCGGTTCTTGCGGTTCGTCTCGCTGAAGTGATGCCTGAGATCAAATCGTCCCAGTTCGGATTCTTACTGGCGGCGGGCGGCATTGGCATGGCGATCGGAGCCACCTTACTCGGCAACTTCGGACAGCGCCTCTCGAACAATCGACTGGCCCTCTACGGATCCATGGGTGTTGCGGCGGCGCTGTCAGGCTTGGCCTTTACCTATAGCCATTTTTGGCCGTCCTTTGGCTGTCTGACCTTGGTGGGATTTTTTGCGGCGGCGATCGGCATTCCGATGCAGACGACCATTCAACAGGAAACGCCGGAAGATATGCGGGGTAAGGTCTTTGGGTTGCAGAATAATGCGGTGAATATTGCCTTGAGTTTGCCCTTAGTCCTAGCGGGCATTGGCGAATCGGCCCTGGGATTGAAGGTGGTGTTTTTATCGCTATCAGCGATCGTCCTAGCGGGCGGGGCCTTGACCTGGTACATCATTCGAGATGGCGAGCCTGAGAAAGAAGGTTAAACCCAATCCTTTACAGCCCCCAAACTTTGGGGGTTCTTTTTTGCTATGGGTGTAGGATGTCCGTCCTCATTGATAATGGTTCTAGACTCATGAAAATGATGGAAAAACCGTTTAGGACAACACAAGGCAGAAAATATGCAAATCGCTTGGCTAGGGAAAAAGTCCCCCTTCTGCGGGAATGTCACCTATGGGCGGGAAGTGACGAACTCCCTGCTCGATCGAGGACATCGCGTCAGCTTTTTCCACTTCTCCCAAGCTGAAAACGAAGCCGAGGACCATTCTGAATTCGCCCCAAACTTTAAAGAAGTTACCATTCCGTTTCTGTTTAAGTCCCAGATTTATACCTTGCCAAAACTCCGATCGAGCAAGCTCCTCTATCGGGCCTTACGTCGTCTGAAGCCCGACGTGGTTCATGCTTCGTTAACCTTATCTCCCTTGGATTTTCGCTTACCCGAACTGTGCGAGGACTTGAATGTCCCCTTAGTCGCGACGTTCCATCCCGCCTTTGATAATCAGGTCCGCAACTGGGCGTCGGGAACGCAGTACTTGATGTATCAGCTCTATGCGCCTGCGTTGGCCCATTACGATCGGGTGATTGTGTTTTCCTATTTGCAGAAAGATCTGCTGATTAAGTTGGGGGTGGGAGCCGATCGGATTGCGGTGATTCCCAATGGCGTGGATGTGGAGAAATATTCTCCGAGTCCGGTTCCCAAGGCCAGTACCCTATTGCGGAAGAGTTGGGGCTGCGATCGGGTGTTTGTCTATCAAGGCCGCATTGCGCCAGAGAAGAATGTGGAGGCGTTGCTCAAGGCTTGGAAGGCGGCCAATATGGGCAATCAGAGTCGCTTGATTATGGTGGGCAGTGGACCGTTGTTAGCGCCGTTGAAAGCGCAGTATGGCGAAGAAATCGGGGTGGAATGGTTAGGGTTTGTGGCGGAGGAGAGTAAGCGCATTGAGATTTTGCGCAGTGCGGATGTGTATATTTTGCCATCGCTGGTGGAGGGGCTGTCGCTGTCGCTGTTGGAGGCGATGTCCTGTGGGTTAGCCTGCATTGCGACGGATGCGGGGGCGGACGGGGAAGTGCTGGAGAAGGGTGCGGGCATTGTGATGCGAACGACCCAGTCCGTTGCGACTCAGTTGCAGACCCTGTTGCCGCTCTTCCGCGACCATCCAGAACTTGCCGAATTCCTCGGTCAAAAGGCCCGCGCCCGCGTGTTGGAACGCTATACCTTGAGCGGCAACATTACTGATGTGGAGGCACTGTACCAGGATGTCTTGAAGCAAGGGAAGATGGAAGCCCCGGCGGTGAGTAGCTTGCGAGCGTCCTTTGGGTTGAGTGGCCGATCGAGTAGTTGAAACGGCTCTTTCGTTTATCCCACGGCACTCGATCCCCCTAAATCCCCCTTAATAAGGGGGACTTTGAGAAAAAACGGGGACTTTGAGATAAAGAGTTTCCTTTTGACCCTAGTTGACCCTAGTTGACTCCAGTTCCCCCTTTTTAAGGGGGCTAGGGGGATCGAGCCTCCAGCGATCGATAATGAGTTTTGCAACACCCTCTAGCAACGCAGTCAGCCAGTATTCACCCAAACTCTAGAGCGATCGGACCTCTTTCCAGTCGGCAATCATTTTTTCAGTCCAAAGCCAGTTTTTGCCCAAAGCTTCGTTCGTAAAGTCTTGGGGATGGTCCTTGAGAACCCGATCGCGCAACTTAATCGCCTCCGATCGGAATTTTTTATCATTCTTTCGATCGGTCTTCGACATCTGTAAATAAACCAGGGAAAGCCCTGCATTTGCGGCAGAGGTCTCCTTGGATTTTTCACCCTTGGTCAAGGTCAAAATCTGGGTCCAAGCATCCGTCGCCCGAGGATAATCTTTTTCGGTATAGTAGGCCCAGCCCAACGCATTTTGATAGGTCAAATTATTGGGCTGCGCTTGAGTAGACATGGCCCAAGCCCTGCGAACATCGGTCGGGCTATAGACCTTATTCCCCTGCTGATAGAGCTGCCAAGATGCGCGTCCTCGCAAATAACTAATCCCAGGAATTTCCATTTGTTTGGGCGTCACCGCCTCCAGCGCCTTGTCCGCTTCAACGATCGCCCCTTGATCCAATAGGGCTGCGATCGCTTCCTCCGCAGGTCGAGGATTTTGTTTCGCTAATGCTTGAGTGGCAATATTGATCAAATTGGAGCGGTTGCCCTTGGTTTCAGAGTTCGTTTCAGAATTGGGAGTAGATTCACTAGAACCTGGGATAGTAGTGCCGATCGTTGAATTGGGTGATTTGGGCTTACTGGTCACATTCACCGCGCCAAACCCTAATGCCACTAGTGCAAGACCCGCGATCGCTAAAGAAGCAGGCTTTTTCCAAGCTCCAGAGGATTCGGGTTTGGACCCATTCCCAAACACAGCGGCCTGGGCTGGGGCGATCGGGTTGTTCGCTGTTGAGTTGGCGTTTTGTAGGGGCACGCCTTGGCGCAGATAGGCGAGATGCTCTTGGGCGCTGGCCAGGTTTGGGTCCAGGTCTGTGGCCATGCGATAGGCCGCTAGGGCATCGGGAAGATTGCCATATTGCTGAAGGGCCGTTCCCAAGGCGTCGTAGACCACGGCGTTTTGTCCATCTAACTTCAACGCTTGACCATAGGCATCGATCGCCCCCGTCAAGTCCCCACTCGCCTGTAAGGTCTGACCCAAACTCAACAAATCATCCACGGGAGAGTTTGCGACAGGTTTCGCTGGAGAACCGGACTGAGAACCGGACTGGGAACTGGGGAATGCCACCGGATCAAGTCCCTGCATCAAATCCGCGATCGTCCCCCGATCGTTGGAATAGTCCGCATCCTGGGACAAATCGAGACCACCCTCAAAATCATCCATCGGCAAGCTTTCAAAATCCATGCCCATCGAATCATCTAAGACATCGATCGGATCAATTGAGGCCCCTTCACTGGCGACCCGATGCAAATAGCCATCAAACTCAGGATGCAAATACAAAATCGGCAACGCCCAGTAGAGCTGCTGCGACCCATAGGACGAGATCAACCCCTGACGAGCGCGGTTTAGACTCAAATCGATCGGATAGCCCTGCTTCAAATTGCGATAAAACAATCGACTCAAACTCAACGCCACATCGTCCGGAATCCGCTCCGCCATGGCCAAAATCGCCGGAACCCCCCGACGCAATAGCGCATCCGCCAGATTATCCAGGGAACTCCCTTGACTGGTCGCGGCCAATCCGCCTCGGCAGGAATTCAACACCGCCATCCGCACGCCGTTATTCACCAATAGCCCCGCCAAATCCTCGCCGCTCAAGGCTTCCGTCAAACCCGTCCGACTATTGACCAAATACAGATCGCCCCCCGATCGTCCCCAACCGCTATGGCCTGCATAGTGAAAAATATCGTAATTGCCCTGTTCTAGATCCTGGGTCAGTTGTTCTCGACCGGGCTGTTCTAAAATCGTCAGCTCGATCTCCGGTCCCTGGCTGCTGGAGCGATCGCGGGCCAACTCAGCCCGTAAATGCGTGGCTTCGTCATGGAGTTGAAGCTGATCTTGATCTGTCGGAGCCGACAACACCATCAAAATCCGTAATGGCTGTCCCGAACTACCCCCGCCCAAATAGGCAGGTACACCACCGACTTGATAGCGCGAGAAAACCACGTCAGTCCCCGTCGCGAGGGGCCGATCGCCTGCATTCATTACTTCCCAAGGTAAACGGGGAATCCGATCGTCCATCAACCCCAGTCGCAGTCGCAAAATATCCTGCTGATTTTGGGCAATACCTTGAGCGGCAATCCAGCTATCCCGGATGCTGCCTTGAAACAGCGCAGCGTAAAGTCGCTGACCGAGTAAAACTAAATTGGAGCTACGTCCCTCTGGACTGGTCGGAGAATCACTGCCACCATTGCCACTGCGCAATAGCCCCAGCAAGGGGTCATCCATCAGAGTCGCCGCCTCTGCAATCCAGTCTTCTACCTGCCAAGTGACAATTTCCTGAGCGACCGGGACTCCCGCAGACATCCGCTCATGCTCAGTCCGAATCAGGTACTTCTCGCCTTCGACAGGTGTTACCGATAGTAGAAATTCTTGCGTCACGGATGCCCCTGCTGTCGGTCCTGATTAGAGTTCTTCTCCCTTATAGCCGCAAATGAAGCAACTGGGACATTCAAATTCATGGCTTCTGAAGTTTAGCGAAAATTCACAGATTCAAGCCTCAACTTCATGGTTTCCCTATTTGTTTCCCCCTGATGGTCGCCGGGGGACTGGAAGAGTGGAATGGTAGATGCACCCTGACTTCGACCTCTGACTTATGCCTAGTGAGTCAGAGGTTTTTTATTGCGAATTTGCAGGAGCTGTTAATTTTTAGCTAGCTTTTGGTCATGCGGCTGGTGCGGAAGGTGACGTTGGAGCCTTCTTGGGTTTGTTCTAGCAGCAGGCGCGGGGTGGGTTTGGCTTTTTGGTCCCAGCGCATGTTGGCGAGACGGCCTTGAATGGTGGGCTGCCAGGAGTCGTTCTCTTGGGAAGGGCTGAGGAAACTCTCGATGCAGTCGGTAATCTGGGAAATGGTCTGGGAGGTGGGTTGGGTGGGCAGCTTGACCATTTTGACTTCGATGCGGAAGAGAACGCGCTTGGTGCCTTTGGGCATGTCGCTGGGTTCGTACTCGACGTCGAAGATATGGTCGATGTTGCGGCCTGTGCTGGAGACGCCTAGTTCGCCTTCTAGGGCTTGAGTGGGGCGAAGGGCGACGGTGATTTGCTGTTTGATTTTGATTTTGATCTGGTTGACGACGGCGAAGCGGAAGGTCTCTTCGGCCATGCGCATTCGGAGATAGTCAAGGTTAAAGTCGCGGGAATGGATCAAGTCGGGGTTCTTTTCCATGGTGGAAATGGTCGCCGTTGCCTGTTCTGTGCGGCGATGCATTTCGTGATTTTTTAAGACTTCAAGGCGCAGCTTTTTGGTGAGGCGGCGGTGTTGCAGAGCGCTGGTGATCCCTAGAATTCCAAGCGCCAGGGCCAGAGCGATCGTGCTGTACTGCCAGATCTGAGGAACAAGACCTGCGGTGGCGTTAGGACTTGGGGCTGCGATCGTGGGCGTTGTTTTGGGTTTTGCGATCGGGGAAGCTTGAGCAATGACCTGAACTGGAATGACCTGAACTGGGGTAAGCATGGCAACAATTGGATTAGGAACTAACAGTATGAAACAGAAGAAAGGGTCCAAATGGTGAATTTGGGTAGCGTCCTGGAGTTAAGCTTAATATTATGCCTAGTATTATCTTGCCCTGAAAAATCTAAAAAGATGACTTTTGGCTAGGTTTACTCCCTATAAGGTTTTATAGGTCGATCGCAGAAGAGATTATGCAGCTTTTCTGGTGGTTTGGTTCTAATGCTTGAGTTTTGATGGTGGGTATGGAGTGTTTTGGGATGACAAATTGGCAACCGCAGTCTCTATCTGGGTTAGATGCTTCGCAGGTCCGGTTGATTGCGACGGATATGGATGGGACGTTGACGCGAGGTGATCGCTTCAGTCACGAATTGCTCACGGATTTGGAAGCACTTCAGGCAGCAGGATTACCTGTGATTGTGACGACGGGTCGATCGGCGGGTTGGGTGAGTGGGCTGTTGCACTATTTACCCATTTCGGGGGCGATCGCAGAGAATGGTGGGATTTTTTATTCGGGTTTAGACCGAGATGGCGTGGGTGAGGTGTTGAACCCATTGCCCGAGGATCATCGCGATCGGCTGAAAGCCACCTTTACAAAGCTCTGCGTTCAGTTTCCACAGCTACAGGAATCATCAGACAATCGCTTTCGGCTGACGGATTGGACGTTTGATGTGGCGGGTTTGGATGCGACGGCTTTGGTACAGATGGCGGAGATTTGTGGCCAAGATGGCTATTCGTTTACTTACAGCACGGTGCAATGCCATATCAAGCCTCGATCGCAGGATAAGGCTAGGGGTTTGCATCAGGTTTTGCAGCAGCATTTTCCAGAGATCTCGCCGGAGTCGGTGGTGACGATCGGGGATAGTCCCAATGATGAGAGTTTGTTTACCTTTGAACGATCGGTGGGCGTTGCAAACCTGAGGCACTACATCAATGAATTAGAGCATCTACCGAAGTATTGGGCGAGTCGAGAGGCTGGAGAAGGATTTAGTGAATTGGTAAGACACCTACTACGATGAATGCCTATCACAAAACACACTATGAAAAATAATGAAGTGAATCACTTGGATGGTGATGATGACATCAGAATCACTGCTAGCAGCGGTAATGTTTTTGCAGACTTAGGATTTAAGAATCCGGAAGAAATGCTCTTGAAGGCTGCCTTAGTCCGGGAAATTAGTGCGGCAATTAAAGAAAAAGGCTTAACGCTTCATCAAGCCGCAGATATTTTGGAGATGGAGATCCAAAAAGTGTCAGACCTGCTCAAAGGTCGATTTGGCGAGTATCCGATCGAATATCTCTTTAAGTATATGAATGCGCTCGATCGGGACTTAGAAATCATCGTTAAATCTCGTCCAGATAAGAAAGCAGGTGTTCGAGTGACTGTCGTGAGCGCCTGAACTGCTAACGTAAAAGCCCCAGAGAAATTATGATCTCTGGAGCTTTTACGTTTAGTTCAACGGTAATTTAAACAGAGTTCTATTACACAGAAGCAATGTGAACTGGAAGCGATCGGGTAATGCCATACCACTCGCTAGCGCGATCGACATAGCCCACTTCCACAACATAGTCCCGAGCTGGAACTGGAACTTCAATCCGCAACTCTTGCGTTAACTCATTGCAATCGTATTGGTAGAAGTTTTCCAACACCTCGTTATTCGGATCAATGCCCGTCACATCATAAAGACGCAGCGCCAAATCCTGACCGCCTTGCTGCTTAGCGTCACGTTTTTGAGCTTCGGAGACCTGCCAACGCACCACCGCTTCCCGTGCGTTTTGAGGCACGATGACAATGCCTGCTCGGTCGCCTACGAGCCGCGTTCTGGCAGAATCTGCCGTTCCACCGATCGCCGCTCCTGTTGCAGCAGCAGCGCCCAGTCCCACCGCCGCAACGCCTGCACCTGCATCCTTCACATTACCTGCGAGGTTTGCAGCACCGCCTTTGAGCCGATCGAAGAACCCAGATCCGGACGGCTCAGGGCTGTCATTATCGTCAAAGGACCAGTTTTGATCCACTAAATCGGACGGGCCATCCACCGGAGGTGCGGTGATATTAGGGATATCGATCTTGGTGTTTAAGGTATTCGCAGCAGCGTCTTTGGCCTCGATCGCCGCATCCTTGACATCATTGCCCTTCCCCTTGAGGAAGCTCCAAGCCGCTGTCCCGAGTCCCGCCGCACCCGCCGCTGCACCTGCCGCCGCTGCGCCACCTGCGCCTGCGACATCGCCGAGAATGCGGGTCGTCCCGTCTACGGCATTGCCTGCGGCATCCCGGGCACGATCGACGACGTTCAAATCTGTCTCATCGCGAATGTAAGGTGCGCCGTCATTTTCGCTCCAGTCCTCTTCGCCATTACCGCGAAGCTTGGCTGCTGCGCCTGCGGCTAGACCGCCGATCGCTGCTGCGCCGCCTGCTAAAGCCGCGCCGCCTGTATTCGCCGCGCCACCGATAATTTCAGTGGTGTTGCGGGCGGCATTGCCCACGGCATCGCCCGCTCCGGCCAAGGGATTGCCAAAGTCTGCCCGATCGCGATCGTCTGAAGCAAAACTCCGCGCTTCTTGGTCCCGTTTGTTGGGTAAGAGCAGGAGCAGCAAGCCAGTTCCGAGCAGGCCCAAGGGTAGGAGCCATTTCAGCCAACCGGGAACAGGCAGTCCGAAGAGTCCATTGCCGTCTTCTGCTGCGATCGTGTTATTCGCCGCTGACAGCTTGCCGGAACCCGCCTTGCCCGCGATGCCCGAGGGTGAGCCATTGGGGCGGACTTCGGTTCCGGTTCCGGCTACTTTCTCAGATCCAGGTTTGGCTTCAGATTTGCCCTCAGGCTTAGCTTCAGATTTGGCCTCAGACTTGGCAATCTTGACATCCGTTTTATCGGGACCGGGCTTTTGGACCTGGGCGATGCCGGACTGACGGGCGGCATTTTGGCCGTCTTCGGTGGAGAGGAAGCCCAGGAATGCCTTCACATCGTTGCTCATGCCGTTGCCACTACCCGTGTTTTTGTACACGTAGTACAGCGGTTGAGAGAAGGGATAGCGCACATCCGTAGGCAGGACGCCATGCATCGTCAACGTCCGCAGTCCCGGCAGGGTCTTCGCTTGGTTGGCCGGGACAAAACTCACGCCTGCGCCTTTCAGGTTGGCGACGAGTCCTTTCATGCTGGTGTCGTCGAGCTTGATCGCATCTTTGCCGGAGGCTAATGGTGCATTTTTAAACGCGGGATATCCGGCCAGGGCCTGCCGAGTGTCACTGTTGGTCCGATCGACAAATGAAATTTTTCCCTTAGCGCCCCCCAGTTGAGACCAGTCCGTCACTTCACCGCGAAAGATCTGGGCAAACTTAGGAATTGTTAAATCTTTTTTGAAAGCATTCTCGGGATTCACCACCACCGCGATTTTGTCGCGACCGACTAGGGTGGCCACCAGTCCTTGGGCTTTTTCCTCAGGGGTTAAGGGTCTGCCGATCGCCGCTAGGTCAGACTTCCCAGCCAGAACTTCCTCCAGCGCTTTCTTGGCACTGGCTTGGGTGACATCCACCGAGCCGCCCGAGTATTTGGCAGTGAATTGCTTTTTCAGTGCATCATTCATGCTCAACATGCTGTTGCTGCTGGCAATCCGCACCTTGGCGCTTTTTGCCAAAGCCTCTAGATCCGCTGGAATCGAAGCGAGCAATCGAGAACTGATGCCCGTCGAAGCGATCGCTTTCTGGTCATAGGTCCGCAAGCCAACGGCAGAAGACAGAACAGATGTAGTCAGCGGAGTGGACGCTGCGACGAAAGCACAGATCCACCCTACTTGCTGGGGAGAAAGTTTTTTATTCTGCACCATTTTACCGAATACCCCTAAACAAAATAGTTATTGACATGCCAGAAAGGCACGATCCGTAGTGATTCATTGTGTCAAAAGAATCCGTAATTGCACAGATTTTTTCGAGACCTATGGGGAAATTTCGAGCCGATCGCACCAAACTTCCCCATAAGTTGTAATACTCATCAACGGTAGAACTCATTTGAAGAAACGACACACAGTTTCAAGAAGTTTTTAGATCTCCCTTAATAACCTGCACGCTCTAAAACCATCCGCCCACAAAATTTAATCCCAGGCGCTAACCCCAACCCCCTCACCCCATGACCCTCACCGCCGCCCTCCAAGACAACTCCAAAGCCATCACTCGCAGCTACTTCGATCGTATCGCCCCAGAACTCGATCGCTGGAACCGCCGCAACCGCGCTTACTATCGGGATCTCGAAATCTTCCATCAATTTTGGATTGCTCCCGGTTCCCGAGTCTTAGAAATTGGCTGTGGCACCGGAGACTTACTGGCTCAGGTGAAACCTGGACTGGGGGTGGGAATTGATTTTTCAGCCGAGCTGGTGACGATCGCCCAAGCCAAATATCCCCAGCTTCAGTTCCACTGCCTCGACGCCGAAACCTTCAGCCCAGCGGATTTGGAGACCGACGGCCAAAGTTTTGACTACATTATATTGTCCGGCGTCCTCGGGCATCTCAGCAATATCCAAACCGTCCTTCAGCGGCTCCATCTCTTCAGCGGTCCCCGCACCCGATTGATCCTCACCTTCCACAACTACCTTTGGCAGCCCCTACTCACCGCCGCCGAAAAAATTGGCCAACGCCGCCCTCAGCCCCCCCAAAGCTGGCTATCCATGGATGATGTGCAAAATCTTCTGAGCATCACAGGCTATCAGACCGTCAAAACAGGCAGACGCTTTCTCTGTCCCAAAGGAATTCCCGGACTTGCGCCGATCGCCAACCGCTTTCTCGTGCAGCTTCCCGTCATCAACCATCTGGGTCTCACGAATACAATCATCGCCCGTCCCGCCCCCGCTCCCGCCGCAGACCCAAATCTAAGCTGCTCCGTCGTGATTCCGGCCCGCAATGAAGCGGGGAATATTGCCAATGCGATCGATCGGCTGCCGCGCCTGGGCTGCCACACCGAAGTCATCTTCGTCGAAGGCCATTCCAGTGACGATACCTGGGATACCATCCAGCGCCTCGTCCAAAAGGGCCATCCCCACTTCAAACTCAAAGCCTTTCAGCAGACCGGGAAAGGCAAAGCCGATGCCGTGCGTCTGGGATTTGCCCAAGCGACGGGGGATATTCTCATGATTCTGGATGCGGATCTGACTGTCCAACCGGAAGATTTGCCCCATTTCTTCGAGGTGATCGCCTCGGGACGGGGGGAATTTATCAATGGCGCAAGGTTGGTCTATCCCCGATCGGGCGAAGCCATGCCCTGGCTCAACAATCTCGCCAATAAATTTTTTAGCCTCGCGTTTTCTTTCCTTCTGGACCAAAAGCTCAAGGACACCCTCTGTGGCACCAAAGTGATCCATCGCGACGACTACGACAAACTCGTGGCCGGAAGAAGCTACTTCGGTGACTTCGATCCATTTGGTGACTTTGACCTGCTTTTTGGGGCGACTAAACTAGGGCTTCACCTCGTCGATGTCCCCGTCCGCTACCAGCCTCGCGTCTACGGATCATCAAACATCGCGCATGTCAAGGAGGGCCTCGTCCTCTTGAAAATGTGCCTCTATGCCTCCAAAAAAATCAAGTTTTTTTAGGGGAATTCAACTCTAATTTTCAATGTCATCAAATCAATATTTATCTAATCTTTATATAACTAAACTTAAAATCAAGTTTTATAAAGATTAGATGAAGAGGCTGAGTCTGCTCTAGAACTGCACAAGACCTCTGGGAGGATGGCCCTCATCTTTTTCTTAAGTTTTTCTTAAGGGTGCCTCTTCCATGATGAATAGTGTGTTTGCAAGTTCACTCAGTACAACTGTCACTTTTCCCCCAAGTCAAGGAACGTTAACAAATCCATCCAGCGAATCTCCCCAAGTATTCCAGTCAACGCTCAATGCAACGACCTCGTTTCGAGACTATCGATTTAGCCTTTCAAGTTCGACGAATGTGAGTCTGTATCTGAGCAGTAATGACGGCAATGTGGACTTACGCCTCTACCGCAACCTCGGGAGTAATCAACCGCTTCAGGAAATCGCCGCCTCCACCAACCTCGGCCTGATGCCAGAAGTCGTGGGACCCTTACTCTCGGCAGGTGACTACTATGTGCGGGTCAACGATGCCCGATCGACCACGACCACCCCGATTAACTACAGTCTGAGTCTGAGTGCCGTCACCGTACAGCCGATCCAACCGCCAGAACTATTTAGCTACAGCCCGATCGGTGAAGCCATCCGTTGGCGCGGCAATGGCAATCAAAACCTCACCCTCGAATCGCCTCAATCGCTTGCGCCCATGGGGGAAGGCTGGACGATCGCAGCCCTCTCTGACTGGAATCAGGATGGTGTGGTCGATCTGGTCTGGAGAAACGCGGCGGCGAGTGAGACGAAACTTTGGTTGATGGGGGGTGCTAATGGACTGGTGCGTCAGTCAGAGCAGACACTGACCGCCATGGATGCGGCCTGGTCTGTTGTGGGCAGTGCGGACTGGAACCAAGATGGATTTATGGATCTGATCTGGCGCAATGATGCTGAGGGCAAGACGGTTGTTTGGGTGATGGGGGGAGCGAATAAGACGACGGTTGAACGATCGTTGGTGTTGCCTGCGGTGCCGAGTGACTGGTCCATTAAGGGCATTGCCGACTTCGATCGCAGTGGCAGTCCGGATATCCTTTGGCGAAACCGCGTCAGTGGTGAAAATGTGATCTGGTCCATGGGCGGAACGGATAATGCGGAATTGATTCGATCGCAGCTCTTGAGACAAATCCCACTGGACTGGGACATTTCAGGAACGGCAGATTGGGACCAAGACGGGGTGGCGGATATCCTCTGGCAAAATACCAGTGGGCAGCGGGTTGTATGGTTCATGGAAGGTCGCGAGACGCTGAGTATCCGAGACGGGCAGACCTTAGAGATGTCGCTGGGGGCTGAGTGGATAGTGCGGCCCTATGCGAAGACGGCTCCGCGAATTTTAGATGCGATCGGCAATGACCCCTCGACGGCCCTTAATCTGGGAACCTTGCGGAGCGGTGAATTCCAGGATTGGATTGGGGGGAGAGATGGGATGGATCTCTACCAATTCAATCTCACGGAACGGACCCGGCTCTCGATTAACTTGAGCGCCTTGCCCCAGGGCACAGAAATTGTCATTCTTGATAGTGCGGGACAAGCGCTGCCAGCCCTAGAAGCGCCAAATCGCCCTCCCACAATGACTGAAAACCTGGAGGCCGGACTGTATTACATTCGCGTGAAGTCCACGAGTTCGACGCTTTCCGCCTATACCTTGAGAGTGGATGCCTTTGGGTTAGAAACTTGGTTGAGTGATATTGGTGATGGCGGACTGCGATCGGAGATTCGATCGCGTTTAGCGGATGGGGTGCTGGATCGGGCGGATATGCTGAGCATTTTGCGATCGGCGGGAGATAGCAATGTCGTGGATGCCGTTGAATTTGCCGATCTAACTCGGCTATCGCGCAGTTTCTTAGATCTCAATGCTGCGCCGGAAGCCCGGAGTTCTGACTTTGTGGGCAATCTCCTGAGCAAAGTGGTCCTCGGCGATCGAGCCAATGCCACTTACAAAGGCCAGACCTTGGGCAATCTAGCCGCAGGTAGCACTAAAGTGATGCTGGATGCTTTGATCGACAAATGGTTCCTCGGGGGCGATCGGCCTGAAACCACCTTTGCCTATACCTCAGCGGCAGGACGATTGGTGCGAAGCGGCATCGACTATAAGGACATTAGCCAGGGGAGTCTTCAGGATGGTTCATTCTTGGCGAGTTTAGCCGTTGCTGCTCACAGCCGATTGGATACCCTTTCTCAAATGTTTATTGATAATCGCGATGGAACGTACACCGTGCGATTTTTCAAACCGGATCAAACAGCGGACTATGTCACGATCGATCGGTTTCTCCCGAGTGATCCAGAACAAGGCACCT
>JAAFJU010000199.1 GCA_013298165.1 Synechococcales cyanobacterium bin31.maxbin.ball.101
TTCCAGTCGCTACGACCAGCTCCTGAATCTGTTCTGCATCAAAAACCGCAGCAATCCGGTGCTGCTCCGCAATAACAATTTGCTTGGACATCCAATTTCCTCAAACTTTGGGGCGGAGTTACGTCCTCAAATCACGGGACCGTAATCTCCGGTTGCTCAAATCCGGGGTCCACGTTTCAACGTTTGCCACCAGGATTCGGAGCGGGGGTAAATAAAAAGCGGGAGCTTTACGGGTGAAACCACGATCGTAAAGCGCACAGGAGAGACATGAAAAGGAGATGATTAGAACAGCTTCATCGAGTCAAAATTCACTGAAATTAACGTTCACTAAAACAAGACTCAATGGAAAAACCTTCCAGTCACTCGGACTCTAATCCTCAAAAATTAAGACTAAAACCTCAATCGAGTCAGTCACGCAAGTGGAAAAATTCCGTCCCTCATTACAACCTAAGGGCGATTTTTCACAGGTGTGCTTCTCTTGACTATGTATCATAACGCGAATTGTCAAGTCTAGAGTGCAAAGTTTAAATCCAGCGTTCCCCCACCCAAACGCCCCGCGCCTTCATCGCCGCAACTTTCAGGAGTTTGAGCCTTAGAAGGAGTCTTTATCTCAGCTTCAGTATTCAATAGCAGTTGGAGGCGGTGAATGTGGTGCAGGTGAAGGGTTTGATTCGCCTGGGCTTCCAGTTGCGCCACGAGTTGATCAGGGCGTAGATGGATGCCATTGTTTTGGCAGCTTCCAATGTAACGAAGGGTTAACCTGTCCCCGACCAAACTCTCAACTTCGAGGTCAAAGAGTCGATCGCGGATATTAATCGATGTCACTTTGCCAGATTTGCTCTCATGGTCGATCCAGATTTCAGGTTGGTCGAGAATCGATCGAACCCATTGCTGAGCAGTGTCGATCGCGATCGGCGTCTCGACATCCAGTTGAAGCTGATACTCCGCCCGATGCAAGGTAGTAGTAGAAGCGGGGGCCTTCAGCGGGATTTCCTCCACGCGAAAAACGGGCATATCGGGGGGAAGCTGCGCCGCGAGTCGCGTTTTGAAATCCTCTAAGTCAACCTGCGCCGTCAATTCAAAATCCATGATTTCGCCGCTGCTGGTCACACCTAAGGACAGGGCACTAGCAGGAATAATGCGCGGACTGGGATGAAACCCATTGGTGTAGGAAATCGGCAGCGCGGCCCGTCGCACAACCCGATCGAACAGCCGCAGCAAGTCCAAATGGCTGGTCAACGCCATATCGCCTTGTTTCCCAAACCAGATCCGCACCCGCTGAACCCGATCGGTCTTCGGCTTAAACTGCCCCTGAAACTCGGGAATCGGCAAGGCAGGCACGACGACGTTATGGCCAAAATCCAAGCCACAAACCCCACAGTGGGAACAGCCATCAAAGGAGCAGTCCGGAATCGCGGCGGCTTCTAACGCTCGTTTTAAATCGTCGTACAGCCATTTTTTGTCGATTCCAGTATCCAAATGGTCCCACGGCAATCGCAACTCCAAATTCGGCATTCGGGCTGACGAGCCGCCCCCAACCCCCAATTCTGGGGGCTTCGGAGATTCATACTCCCCCAGAATATAGCCCTTACGGGCATCTAAGAAAGGGGGCTGGGGGGCGGTTCGCCAGGATTCTTGTGTCGTCGCAAAACTATCCCATTCGCCATCTTCCACCTGACGGTATTTCCAATCCAAGCCCGCCTCTTCAATCGCCTGCGTCCAAGCCCCAAAGGCTTTTTCCAGACTTTCCCACCAGGCATCCATCCCCGCACCCAGTTCCCAAGCCCGCCGAATCACCGGGCCTAAGCGCCGATCGCCCCGACCCACGAAGTCTTCCATGGCCGAAATGCGCACATCGGTATAGTTCACCTTCAAGCCGCGCAGTTGCTTAAAGGCATCCTTGAGCAGGGCCTGTTTGCGTTTAAATTCCGTCGTAGACACCGAATGCCATTGGAACGGCGTGTGGGGTTTTGGGGTGAAGTTGGAAATGGTGATGTTGAAGTCTAGGCGCTTGCGTTTTGGGCCATTGCATTCCCGCCGCAGCCATTGCACCGTCTCCACAATGCCCAGCACATCCCCATCCGTCTCCCCCGGTAAGCCAATCATGAAGTATAGCTTGACCTTATCCCAACCCTGGTCCCAAGCCGTTTTCACCCCGCGCAGCAGTTCTTCGTTGGTCAAGCCTTTATTAATGATGTCCCGCAGTCGCTGGGTTCCGGCTTCGGGGGCGAAGGTCAGACTGCCTTGACGGGTGCCGCCGAGGATATTGGCAATGTTTTCATCGAATCGATCGACTCGCTGGCTGGGTAAGGACAGGGAAATATTATCTTCTTGCAACCGATTTTTAATTTCAACGCCCACCGCAGGCAGGGCCAGATAGTCAGAGCAACTTAAGGACAGCAGCGAAAACTCGTTATAGCCCGTCGCCCGCATCCCCGTTTCAATCGATTCCACGACATCCTCGGGGGCCACATCCCGCGCAGGCCGCGTCAACATCCCCGGCTGACAAAACCGACAGCCTCGGGTACAGCCGCGACGAATTTCAATGGTGAGCCGATCGTGAACCGTCTCCACATAGGGCACTAGACCGATGGAATAGGCGGGAATCGGGGTGGCGACCCGGCGCAAGATGCGCTGCGGCACGTCCGATCGGTTCCGCACCACGGAGCCATCGGGATTCACTGCGTAAAATTGGGGCACATAAACCCCTGGAACCTGCGCCAAATCCAGCAGGAGGTCTTCCCGACTCAGCCCCGCCAGTTTGCCCTCTTCCAGCACCAGCCCAATCTCCGGCAACAGCTCTTCGCCATCCCCCATCACAATAAAATCCAAAAAGTCTGCGTAGGGTTCGGGATTGGACGTCGCGGTCTGGCCACCTGCGAAGATCAAGGGATAATCCCCGACTGCTCGTTCCGCGCTCGTCAACGGAATCCCCGCCAAATCAAGCATTTCCAGAATATTCGTCGCCCCTAATTCATAGGACAGGCTAAAGCCCAAAATATCAAAGTCAAGGAGCGATCGTTTGGATTCCACCGCAAACAGCGGCGTCTGGGTTTCCCGCAGTTTCGCAGCCAGATCAGCGGCGGGGAGGTAAGCCCGATCGCACAGTTGACGGGGCTGGGTATTGATAATGCTGTAGAGAATAATATGGCCTAGATTGGAACTTCCCACTTCGTAGACTTCGGGATAGGTCAAAACCCACCGCACCGTCGCACTCTGCCAGGGCTTATGAACCGCGCCTAATTCGTTCCCCAGGTAGCGAGCGGGTCGATGAATCTCTGTTGTGATTAACGTCTCTACAGCAACCGCCACAGCAATCCACCTCAAATACATGATCGACATCGGGACCGATCGGCCCTTGTCTTCAGTATACAGATGCAGCCCACAGATCAAAAAAGGGGAGTCCGATCCATAAAAAGGGGAGCCTCAACCCGAGACTCCCCTTTCTGACCAACAATTATTCCATTAGAAAGTTAAACATCACGCCAACAACCTTAGGCTGCAACAGCGTCCAGATAAACGGAAGGACTATCAATTTCAAACGCCCGATCGAGCTGAGTCAATTCAAAAATAATACGAGCTGGAGCCGACAGCGAACAAAGGCTAAAACGCTTGTTGAGGCGCTGGGCGAGACTGAGGGTTGAGACAAGGCTCATCAGAGCCGCACTGTCCAACGATTCGACTTCACTCATATCCACCATCAAAGAGGCGGATCCAGGAGACATCATGGCTTTCGTTAACTGGTCTTGGAATGCGAAAACATTGCTGGAGTTCACGTGACCCTGAGGGCGGATAACCGTATCTTGGGGACGGGTGAGAACACTTTGCATAATCGAAACCTCTGAAAAAGATTGCTTGGGAAACTTGAAAACCGGAGTAACCTAACAGTAACTGCACTTCTTACAGAAAGGCGAGATCCCAGGAGAGCATTTTTTAAAACTTCACTCGCTGGATGAAGATCTTAAACTTTCCGTAAGTGAAGCCAGAAAAAGTGATTTAAGACACAGGGCCTAAACTCACTTTGATGTCACTCAAAACCTTTAATTTCAAATGAAATCCGACCATAAGGTATTTCCATCGACTCTAATCTGCCAGGTTTAGAAGGGTTCTTCATCTCCTATGAGAATGAGTTATGGATATTAAGTTGTATTGATATTTCTAAAGAACAACAAGAGAGATCATTGTAACCAATCAAGGCGAAGACATACCGTATCGGGGATGGCGATTTTGAAGATTATTAAGGTGTGATAATAATCACAATTTATGGGTCTAACCGATCACTTTTGTTAATCCGATAAACCCTGAGGATGGATCTCAACGCAACTCCTGTTGAAAAAACTGAGGACACAACTCATGAATACTGCTTTTGCCATCCGTCGTCTCGTTGAAGAAGCCATCTACACCAAAAGCTTGACCCCTGAGGTCGAAAACGCCATTAATTTCGAGCTGACACGCCTGGGTTATGTGTCGGAAGCGGACTATGAAGCCCTAGAACTGCTAATGGAAGAAATGGATGCGGGTCGTATCCGTTTAATCGCGAGTCGCTAATCCCGATGTCTCCCGATACCGACCTGAATTAAATTGCCTCCGACCCGTTGCACCGCGTCCCCTTGACGCTAAACTATCCTGTGTGAATTTCCATGGATGACCTATAGCAACTGGGATAGCGACGATTTATGGCCAGAATTAATGACAACTATCTAAAGCTCAAGGCGGGCTATCTATTCCCCGAAATTGCACGCCGTGTTAACGCCTTTACCCAGGCTAACCCTGATGCCAAGGTCATTCGGCTTGGGATTGGGGATGTGACGGAGCCGTTGCCCAAAGCCTGTCGGGATGCCATGATCAGCGCGGTGGAAGACATGGGCGATCGGAGCAAGTTCAAAGGCTATGGTCCAGAACAGGGCTACGAGTGGCTGCGTGAAAAAATCGCTCAGCAGGATTTCAAAGCAAGAGGCTGTGACATTGATGCCTCTGAAATCTTTATTTCAGATGGTTCTAAGTGCGACTGTGGCGCAATCTTGGATATTTTAGGCGCAGATAATCGGATTGCGGTTACGGATCCCGTATACCCGGTATATGTTGACACCAATGTCATGGCGGGTCATACGGGGGACATGAATGACAAGGGTGAATATGACGGGTTAGTTTACTTGCCCATTACCGCTGACAATAACTTCACGGCTGAAATTCCCACTGAGAAAGTTGACTTAATCTATCTTTGTTTCCCCAACAATCCCACGGGTGCGACAGCGACAAGAGCACAATTAGAAGCCTGGGTGAAATACGCACGTCAGCATGGTTCGATTATTTTGTTTGATGCCGCTTATGAGGCATTTATTCAAGATCCAGACATGCCCCATTCGATTTTTGAAATCGAGGGTGCGCGAGACTGTGCGATCGAATTCCGATCGTTCTCCAAGAACGCAGGCTTCACCGGAACCCGCTGCGCTCTGACGGTCGTGCCCAAATCTCTCAAGGGCAAAACCCAAGATGGGCAAGAGGTTGAGCTATGGGGACTGTGGAATCGTCGTCAGTCTACGAAGTTCAATGGGGTCTCCTACATTGTCCAACGCGGGGCCGAAGCGGTCTATTCTGCGGAGGGTCAAGCCCAGACGAAAGCGTTAATTCAGTTTTATATGGAGAACGCGAAGATTATTCGTGAGCGCTTGACTGCAGCAGGGATTAGTGTATACGGCGGAACCAATGCGCCCTACGTATGGGTGAAGACGCCGCAGGGTCTGTCGAGTTGGGACTTCTTTGACAAGTTGTTGACCGTCTGCAATGTGGTCGGAACGCCGGGTTCTGGTTTTGGAGCGGCGGGAGAAGGGTATTTCCGGATTTCGGCCTTCAACAGCCGGGAAAACGTGAATGAAGCGATGGACCGCATTGAAGCGAAGTTCAAAGCTTAAAAAGTAGAAAACCAGGTAGTATATATGAACTACCTGGTTTTTAATGAATTTGGCGCTTGTCCTGAAAATAGTTGATGATTGCTCCGATCGCATGTCCCACACGCCCTTGCCGTTACAAGTTGCTGCTTCGCTCAAGACCTTAAGTGGGGATGATCTTAAGGTGATGGTGGTGTTGTGCTATCAGGCTTTTAATTGCGATCGAAGTTCATTAACCCTAGAACAAATCGAAAGCTTAGGAAATTTATCGCGTCATGTGCTGAAGCCCTGTTTGAACCGACTGATGCGTCGGGGTTGGCTGATCAGCGATGGGCCGTTTTATCGGTTGGCGTTGCAGATGCCGGAGTCACCGGATTTGGTGGAGAATTCGGGGTTGGAGCGGGTGAATTATGATCCGGCCTTAGGGATTCGACCTCAGCGGGTGCAGGCGAATTTATTATATCCCGAGGGGCCTTGGTTGACGGAGACGGGGTTTCTGTTGGAAGCCTTTGTGCGCGATCGGGCGGAGGTGTGGCAGAAGGGCGATCACTACAATGCAAAGGCGTTCGGGGCGATGGCGATCGAGGACGTGATGGGGATTGTCTGTAAACACTATACGAAATACGAAAACCATGGCAATTTGGAAATTGATTGGCATAGTTTTTGTTTAAAAAATCAACGCTATTTGAGTAATGTTAAACAACGCCTAGATGCAGGCATTGAGATTGATGATCGGGAACAGGGAGAGGTGATGGCGAAGTTGCCAATGCTTCAACAGCCGTCACAGTCGGTTTACGCCCCCCAGCCCCCAATTCTGGGGGAGCCGGAGAGGGCGGCGATCGTTGAGGCTGAGATTCCTATGGCGGTTGCGAAACAGATGAATACTCTAGTTCAGTCGAGAGCGTTTCCCTCGAAAACCTTGACGGCGGTGCGAGAGGTGAAGTCTCTGTCTCGGATCGATCGGTTAAACCTGTGGGTGCAGGACCCGATTTTGCGGCGGGAGGCGGAGCGAGAGGCGAGGGCGGCAGGGTTTGCGATCGAGCGGAGTGAACGGGGAGTGGCAATGCGAATTGTGGATTTGGAAAATTGCGAAGACTTTTAGATGAGTAGCTAGGTGAGTTTTAGATGGAGATGCCGATTCAGGATTTGTCGTTGCTTTCGATCGGTATCTTGATCGTGGCGTTTTTGTATTCGTCAGTGGG
>JAAFJU010000179.1 GCA_013298165.1 Synechococcales cyanobacterium bin31.maxbin.ball.101
ATAGGGGACAGGATAAACGCCTAGATTGATGCCCAAGAACCAGTCCATGCGATCTGCCCAGAGGAGCAGCAAAATGCTTCGGAGGAGCAAGGGTGCTAATAGTTGTAACTCGTGATCCACAGGCTTTTCGTCACTATCCGGTAAATCTTCTTCAGTGGGAAGAAGGAGGAGATTTTCTTCGTCTAACATGATATCCCCGCAGATTGGGTCTCTCTATTGTAGCGAAATTAAAAGGCAATGCGACTTCTGACTCCATCTGCCGATCGCGATTGATAAAGCGAAAATACTGTCCCATGGGAATCACCTGAGTAATGAGAGTTTTAGCTCGGCAGATTATCCGGGTCAATGCCGATCGACCTTAAATAATTTGCCAACTTTTCCTTTTCGGATCGTTCTCGTTCTTTAGCACTACGTTCTTGCTCTTTAGCACTACGTTCTCGCTCTTTGGCATTGCGTTCAAACTCTTTAGCGCCCCGCTCCATTTCCGTTTCCGTCAACAGCCAATTGCCATCAATGTCGCACCATCGCAGCCATTTCTGGGTAATGTGACGATAAGGTCCCGTCCATACCCCCAGTCCAATCTTCAGTTCTGGAATCCATAGACTGGGCGGAGTTGAGGCAATGAGTTGTTCTTGATACCGCTCATCAACTAATTTGAAATATCGTAATCGCTGAGTAGTTTCGTCATAAACAATGTAGTGTGGGACTTTCAAAATCTGTTCATAGACCGTGAATTTCTTCGGTGGTCTTCCGGGCTTGGCAACCGCACCTGGTAATTTCGCGGCAAACCGCCCGAGATCATCTGCCTCCGTTCCCGGCGACAAAAATTCGATGACGATCGAAGGGACAATCCCTTCATCCCAAATGACATAACTGGATCGCGATGAAACCCCACGATATAGCCGAGTTGTCCCCACGACTAAAAACCAATCTGGGCGCTTATACCAGCCCGTATGGTCAGGGTCGTAGTAGAGATTGAGATCAAAGGATTGAAAGAGTTGGGTCGGCGCGTAGTCCGTCAAAGTTAAGGTTTCAGCGAGTAATTGGGGCTGAAGCCCATGAAATTCGTCAGGCAAACCAGGCTCCAAGGGATTTTCGCTAGGCAGATCATGCATAGTGGGCAACGGCTTAGCGTCACCCTGAAGGGTCGATCGTCGTTCTGAAGATGAAACCATATCAACCCCTCAAAGATCGTCATTAACGCCATCATAACGCAGGATCAGTGGAGGCTTTCAACCGATCGCCCCTCCCCCAGTCTGTCGATCGATTCCGATCGCCCGTCCCTTGCCCAGCATATTCTCTGACTACTGCTAATAAATTGATTCTAGATAACAGACATTATCTAGAATAAGACAAGGATGAGACAAGTTGGGGGAAAGAGGGGGAGGGGGGAGTCTCAAGGTGAGATACAGTGCGGGTCTTAGGTGAGATAGAAGGAGGGGCGAGCGGGGGAGACAGTAATGACCTTACCGATCGGATATGAGTTAAGAAATTTTATCTGAGTAATTTTTATAGCAAGCTTTTCTGTTGAAATATGGCACTTTTCGGCCAGTTCGTTTGCTCGTTTAGGTGAACTATTTGGTCGATTGCAGAAAACCGTTTTGGGGTAAAGGCTTTATCCTGGGTATAGTCCTTTTTTCATCACAGACAATTGAACGTCATTGCGATCGCTATTTTAGGTCTGCTCATTCTCTATCTGACGATACAGCATCTCCATTTTCGTCAGGCATTTTTATGGTGGCAAGATCAAGCGTTGAGCAATCGTTACGAAGAATCCGAGGCATTGCGAAATCAGACCTTGCAATCGCTGTTTGGGATTCGGCGGTATGTCGAACAAATGCAGGTTCAACCCGGTGATTCGAGGGAGCAGGTTTTGGAGGAGGTTCAACGATGTCAGCAGGATTTAAACCATCTCTGCGATCGTCTTTTTTCCGCCTATGGATTTGGGAGTTTGCCGTTGGCGTTGAAAGATCTTTGGGCTGAGATTGGGGATTCGGGGATTCGTTTTGAGATTCAGGGCGGTTTAGAGATGATTCATAGTCTGGATCCAGTTTGTTTATCCCAGATCATGAGTTATCAGCTTCTTCTGGTTTGGATTCGGAATATATTAGCTGCAGGACTAGCAGACTTGGGATTGAGACATGTCAGGATTGATCTTAGCACTCCTATTTCCCGATGGTGGCAAGCATCTTCGATCGAGGTCAATATTCAGTTCTGCTGTCAAGATTCGGTGGCTTGTCGTCAGTGGGTGGATCAATCTAAGTTGCGATTAGTGGCTCGAATGTTGAATCGCTTAACTACGGGAAGCTGCTATCTTAAGCAGAGGAATAATAGCCTAATCTGCTGTGTTCATTGGATATTAATCCCTAAACATTAACTTGATTTAATCCATTTTGAGGACTTGAGTGATGAGTAAATTTCGGATTTTGGTGATTGATGATCATGCCATGGTGCTAGGTGGCACGACCACCGCTTTGAAGACCCACTATTCTGATGCAGAGCTACATACAGCGCAAACAGCACAGCAGGGATTAGAGCAAATCAAGGTGTTGAATCCAGATGTGATTGTGATTGATTTATCGATGCCAGAGAAAACGGGAGATATTGCGAAAGTTGATCACGGAATTCAACTTCTACGGCAAATTATGACGGACTATCCCAATCTCAATATTGTGGTGCAAAGTGCCCATGTAAAATCTTTGGTGCGGATTAAGTCTGCGATCGCGGGACATGAGGGCGGTTTTACGATCGCGGACAAGGGATTATCCATGCAGGAAATGCTGACTAAGGTGGACTGGGCAATGCAGGGAGTGGTGTTTACGCCGAAGGAAATGCGCAATGGGATTGAGATGAAGGCGGAATGGCTGGATGTGTTGCGGTTGGCTTTTGAGGAGGGCTTACAGGATAAGGGTATTGCGGAGCGGATTAACGTGGCGGAGCGAACAGTGCGGCATTATTGGTCGAAAATTCAGGATGTGTTGGATGTATATCCGGATGAGGGTAAAAATATCCGAATTCAAACTGAAAAACGCGCTCGGGAAGAGGGGTTGATTGATTAGATCTGTATGAATTGGGTGTCTACGGGAGATGGAAATGTACAACCAGTTACGACAGCGACTACGGCGGGGAATAGAGCGATGGGAGATCAGTCTGCTGCCGGGTGGAATGACGATCGCTCTGGTAGTCTTTCTGCGCTGGTTTGGGGGATTGCAGGGGTTGGAATGGATGGTGTTCGATCGGTTTTTGCGATCGCGACCGCCGGAGGGGATGGATCGACGGATTTTGATTGTGGGAATTAATGAGCAGGATATTCAACAGCTTGGGACCTATCCAGTGCCCGATCGCGAATTGGCTGCGGTGATTCGTCAGTTACAGCAGTGGAAGCCTGCGGTGATTGGCTTGGATGTGTTTCGGGATCAGCCTGTGCCGATCGGAGCGACGGAATTAAATCAGGTTTTTAAAACACAGAAAAATGTGATTGGGATTGAGAAACGGTTGGGGATGGCGGATGCGGTGGTGGTGAATGCGCCGATCGCCTTACCGAGGGAGCAGGTCGGGTTTGTGGATGCGGCATTGGATGGGGATGGGGCGTTGCGGAGAAGTTTGTTATTTACGGAAGATGCTCAGGGGGTGGTTTATCCGTCGTTGTCGATGGTGTTGGCAGAGTCCTATTTAAATCAAAAGGGCATTGAAATTCAGCCGGGGATTCGCGATCTGGATTCGATGCGATTTGGATCGGTGGAATTACCCCGTATTCATGGGCGGATGGGGGGCTATAGTCACTTGGATGCGAACGGTTTGGTCAGTTTAATTAATTTCCGATCGGGCCATCGTCCGTTTCGGGTGGTGTCGTTGCGGGATTTGAAGTCAGGAAAGGTTTCGCCAGACTGGGTGCGAGATGCAGTGGTATTAGTGGGGATTATGTCGCCTGCGGTGCGGGATTATGTAAATTCTCAGGCGATCGAAAGTGAAAATCCAGCGTTGATCTATGGTGTGGAGGCACAGGCCCATGCGGTGAGTCAGTTGATTAGTGCGGGGGAGAATGGCCGATCGTTTATTCAGGTGTGGGCTTGGCCTTGGGAGTATTTGTGGATTGTGAGTTGGGGTGGGGTAGGGATTGTATTGGGGTGGGTGGTGCGATCGCCTTGGAAGTGGTTGTTGGGGTTGGGGATAGGGGTTGGAATGATTGTGGGGGCAGGGTATGGAATGATTGTGGTGGCTTGGTGGATTCCGGTGGTGCCGACGTTGGGGGTGTTTTTGATTAATGGGGCGGGGTTAACGGCGTTCTATCGCTATGATCAGGGATTACGATCGCGTCTCCAAGAGCGACAATCAATTATTGATGAGACGTTTAATGCGATCCATAATGGTCCATTGCAATCACTGGCAATGCTGAGACGAAGTTCAAAGGACGATCGATTAACAAGAGAATCATTGCTAGAGCAATTAGAAGGTTTAGATCAATCGATTCGGAATATCTATGAAGCGATGATGCGGGAAGCCTTGAATCCGGAGGCGTCGGTGTATACGAGCGATCGTCTGCGCCTCAATCTGGGAGAGCCGTTGCATGAGGTGTTGCAGCAGGTATATGGAGATGTATTGGAGCGGGAGTTGCCTTGTTTTTCAAGTATCAAAGTCAAGGTGGTGAATTTTGAGGTGTTGGATGAGAAATTGTTGACAGTGGAGTTAAAGCGAGGGATTTGTCGATTTTTAGAGGAGGCGCTGTGTAATGTGGGGAAACATGCGATCGGGGTGACGAGGCTGGAGGTGCGCTGTGGTCAGATGGAGGGGCGGCAGGGGGTGTGCGTTGTGGATAATGGTCAGGGAGTGTTGACGGAGCGGGAGGGCATGGGGACGCAGCAGGCGAGGAGGTTGGCGAAACGGCTGCGGGGACGGTTTGAACGATCGGTGCGAGCGAGTAAGGGGGTGAGTTGTGAGCTGTCTTGGAAGGGGCGACGCTAATTCAAAATTCATTTCCTTGGTCTAAGGGGGATCGGCTTGAAGCTGCTGGGTGCGATCGTCGAGTACTCTGGGCAAAGAAATTGCCATAATTGGCAACACATTTGGCCTTTTGTCTAGCTGTGCTGTCTATCGGGAAAACTGTACTGTACAGAGGTCGTTCCTCAATGCCCCGATCGCCATGAATAGTCAGTCTTCTATCGACCTGTCTAGTCTTCTCCTCGAAGCTCGGGAGTATCCTGCGGGAAGTCCACAACGTCAGCGACGACTCACCTATCTCATTCGTCAAATGCAACGATCGGGCAAGATTTGGCGGGATTATCAAATTTCAATGGATCAATATAATGAAGTTTTGCAGCAAACTTGGATGTACTTCTGTCAAAATCTGGATTCCTACGATCCGACGCGGGCGAATCCAATCACTTGGTTTAATTGTGTTCTAAAGTTTCGGATTATAGATTTACGTCGGAAGACGATGGAGGAAAAACGTCGGATTCGATCGCACCTTGTCAAGGTTGGGACAGATGATACGGCGATCGATTTGATCGATCGGCTCCCGGCCCCGGATGTAAATCAAGCGGAACAGATGTTGAATGATCTACTAACCTGGCTCCATCAGGAACGATCGACGTTAGAGCAAAAAAGCATTCGCAATCATGCGGCGATCAATGTCTATACCTTAATTGCTCGACGCTTACCCACGGAGCATCAGGTGAGCTGGCAGACGCTCTCCCAGGAGTTCGGAGTATCAGTTGCGACGTTGTCGAGTTTTTATCAACGCCAATGTGTTCCATTGCTTCGCGAGTTTAGCCAAACGCAGGGCTGGATGGAGGCTTAGAGTGGGCATTCGCGGCTCATGACTAAACGTCCGTTAGCGAGTTGATAAAAGCCTTGGGGTTCGACGATCGGATCGCCTTTTTGCCAAGGACGAGCTGCGGTTTGGGTAGATTGAATGGTATTGGTTGGATAGTTGGAAAGAGAGAGATCGCCGGGACGATTAGGAAGTCCGCCTGTTCCGGTCAGGTAGAAGGTGCTTTCGAGTCTGTCTTTACGAACGATGCAGGTGTTATTTAGAAGTTTGGTGGTGTCGATCGTGTCTTTGGTTAATTGATTTAGACTGTTTTGAATGAAACTGGTGTCGGGAGTGTCGATCGTTCCTGAGGAGAGCGAACCGCTGGCATTGATGTCTACGCGATCGTTCTTATTCAATATCCGTGGATCGGTACCGAAAGGCGCAGGACGATAGTTTTGACCGAAGAATGCGCGGGTGTTGAGGGTTACGTTTCCGCCTTTTCCGTCGCGGGCGAAGGCTAGGATGTCGCTGTCGTTGAAGGCGACGATCGATCGGGCAGTCAGAGTAATATTTCCGCCATTGCCAGTCCCGCCCAAAACATTTGTTTTAATATCAGCATTATTATTCAGTCGAATATCCCGGGCCTTAATGTTAATCAACCCACCTGAAGATTGGATAGAAGCGGTAGAAATATCACTCTGACTGACATTTAATGAGTCTTGAAGATTGATTCTAATCTCTCCAGCATTTCCTTGCGATAGACTTTCGCTGGCAATTTTTACCTCATCTAAAGTGAGCGACTTGGCATTGATGAAGATGTTGCCAGAATCGCCGCTTCCTTCAGTAGCTGAGCTTATAAGAGCGATATTGTTTTCTTTTAGATTTCCTCTCATCTCGATCGACTCAGAGGCATTGATGGTGAGATCTCCCCCCTTTCCTGTGCTGGTTTCCCTTGCATCAGTCGAAATCCATCCACCGGGATTGATCAGGAGTCGTCGAGTCTGAATGGTCAAATCACCTGCTCTTCCAGAGCCAAATGTTTGGGTACTTAGCACGCTAACAGTGCGATCTTTTCCTCTGGTGTTATCTTCTATTTTTACCGTATCGGTTGCAATAATCGTTATATTTCCTGAACTAACATTTCCGAGTAGGCTAGGATCAATTGTGGTTAAAATACTTTGTATGAAATTCTGGAATACTGCATTACTTAAAAGAGGCGATTGTAGATTGCCTTCTAAAACGAATCCTGGTCTGAAAGAAGTTGTCGAAACTAGCGATCCATCTTGAAGAGTCAGGTTTCTAGTTTTAATCAAGAGATCACCCCCAGATCCAGTTGCATAAGAACTCGCACTCAGCGATCCATTAATGAGGTCAATGGAATCACTAGCTTCTATCGTCAAGTTACCGCCTTTTCCTTCACCTAGAAAGGCATTAGAAATAATTCCCGATTGATCGACTTTTAAATTCTTGGTGACGATCGTTACATCACCCCCACTTCCGATCGTTTCAGACTGACGATTTCCAATCGCCAATGAGCTGATCGCACTGTTGCTAGAAAGCTGAATAGATTCAGACGCTCGAAGATTTAGATCGCCTGCTTTTCCTTGCCCCACGATCGTTGCCGTGGTGAGGGCAGATGCATCTTGAAGATTTAATCGTTGAACATCAATTGTTAATGTCCCCCCTGCGCCACTTCCGACGGTTATAGCGCCGATCGAAGAGGCTTCATTAAGATTGAGTTGATTCGCTTGGATCAGAATATCTCCCCCCATAACGTCATCTTGAGTAATTGAAGTAATTTGAGACCCCTGATTAAAAGTCACAAGACGACCTTGTATTTTTACGTTTCCCGTGCCAGGTCCACTCAAAACGATCCTCGCTTGATTTAAATCAATGTCCGCATTAGAGGGTTGCTCTAAGAAATTTAGGCTTAGGGAAGGATTTGTACTCAATGCCACACGGCCTTGGGTTGTTAATCCACCAATTTCGACTCGTCCGCCGATCGATTGGATACTTCCCTGATCGAGACGAATATTTCCACCTAATAAAATCAAACTCTGTTCAGGTGACACTTGGAGCGGAGCTTGATTCACAATTTCAGCTTGTTGGGCGATCGCATTAAACAAAAAGGTCGAGGGATTCACGCTGAGTAGATTGCTCTCGATCGGCTGTGATGCGCTAAAGAGTCCATTTGTCCCCAACTGCACTGCATTTGCAGTTGTCACTAATACTGAACCGCCCACATCTAAACTTGCCGTTTTACCCAATACAACGCCATTGGGATTCATTAAAAATACATTCACATCTGGAACTCGAAGCACATCGTCACTGGGGCGAAACGTTCCGATCGTACCGAAGATCTCCGATCGAGTCGTTCCTGTAATTCGAGTGAGAATGTTTCGGACTTCCGCAT
>JAAFJU010000187.1 GCA_013298165.1 Synechococcales cyanobacterium bin31.maxbin.ball.101
AGTCAAAGACACACGCACCTCAAGCGTGCGCGTATACCAATTCCGCCATATCCGCATGGATAGGCAAACGCTTGAACTTCTCAAGCTCAGTCATCATAGCAAAAAAAATCCCGTTGCCAACCCCTTGGGAAAAAACAGATTGAAAACCATTGTCAAAGTCTCCGGGAAAGCTTTCAATAAGGGGCGTCCGCCTATTTTGAAATCCCACAGTTGAAGTCCTATGCTGTCTTTCTTTCAAGCCGCCCTCACCGATCTAGCCACCGAACTCGAAGGCTCAGCGCAACAGATTTCAACGGGCGCGATCGTCCAGGGCATTACCACCGACAGTCGAGCCGTGGGACCGGGGCAGCTTTTTGTGGCGTTGCGGGGAGAGAAATTTGATGGGCATGACTATGTGGCGGCGGCGATCGCCCAAGGTGCTGTGGCGGCGATCGTGGATGCAGACTTTGATTCCGGCGATTTGCCTGTGATCGTGGTGGCGGATACCTTGAAGGCGTATCAGACGATCGGGCGCTGGTGGCGGCGGAAGTTTTCGATCCCCGTGATTGCGATTACGGGATCGGTGGGGAAAACCACGACGAAGGAATTAATTGCAGCGCTGCTGTCTCGCTATGGCAATGTGCTGAAAACCCAGGCCAATTTTAATAATGAAATCGGAGTGCCGAAGACGCTGCTGGAACTGCGATCGGACCATGACTTTGCTGTGATTGAGATGGGGATGCGGGGGACGGGTCAGATTGCAGAGTTGGCGTTGATTGCAGAACCGACGATCGGCTTAATCTGCACCGTCGGCACCGCCCATATTGAACTGCTGGGATCCAGGGAAGCGATCGCCCAGGCCAAATGTGAGCTGTTTGCCGAGATGCCCAAAGACAGTACGGCGATTTTTAATGCTGACAATGCGTTATTGGTTGAGACGGCAAATCAGGTTTGGTCAGGCAAAACCCGATCGTACGGATTTACCCAAGGAGATGTTCAGGGATCGGTGGAGGGTGAGGTGCTAACGATCGAAGACCAGCGCTTCCCCTTGCCGCTTCCCGGCGACCACAATGCCATTAATTACCTCGGAGCCTTGGCCGTCCTTCAGACCTTAGGCTTGAGCTGGGAGCCGTTTTTAAATGGGGTTGAAGTGGAGCTTCCCGGCGGACGGGCGAAGCGTTACGAATTGGCAGGCGATGTGGTTTTGCTGGACGAAACCTACAATGCGGGACTGGAATCCATGCTGGCGGCCCTGACGTTATTGGCTCAAACCCCAGGGAAACGTCGGATTGCAGTCCTGGGAACCATGAAGGAATTGGGTGATTTTTCCATCGAATTTCATGAACGAGTGGGCGATCGGGTCCAAGAACTCGCCTTTGACCAGCTACTAGTTTTAGCGGATCCTGCCGAAGCCGAAGCCTTAACGAATCACGCCCGATCGGTCCCCTCTGAAATCTTTCAAACCCACGAGCAGGTAATCGCCCGACTCAAAGAAATCCTCAAACCAGGCGATCGGGTCTTATTTAAAGCCTCGCGATCGGTTGGACTCGATCGGGTCGTAAACGGACTCATGGAATGATTCAGAAATTCATGAACTCATGTTCCCCCAGAATTGGGGGCTAGGGGGCGGTTCGTCGGGGATTTTGACGCAGACCCCCTAGCCCTACAAATCCGCCAAGCCCAATTGTCCTTCCAACTGTCACACCGATCGAACTGGCCCATCGATCGGCACAGAACATGATCCAGATCACTGGGGTCCGATCGCCCAAAGCCAGTGCCAGAGTCATTCACAAAAAATCAGGACGATTTCAACAAAACCACTCTGCAAACTGGCCTATCCCCTAGGAAATACCTCTCCGGTCCCCCGAAGTAAAGGGTGTGCGCTTACCGAGAGAGGAACCTGTCATGAACACCACCGCAACCTTCGTCACTCCCACTGCTTCTACGTCTTCTGCTACTTCAAACACAGCTTCAAACACGACTTCAAACACGGGCAACCGATCGAACCCTGACACCACCCAAAACTTCGACACCGAAAAACTCACCCTACTGCTCGAAACCGAACTCACTCAAGCTCTCGGCATTCCCAGCAGCACCACCACCCACGTCCTTTGCTCCCGCATTGCCATCGAAGTCGAGCGGATTTGTGAAAAAAGCGATCGGATCCAAAAATCCGGCGAAATCACCTCTTGGCGCTTAACCCTCTCTCGCTATCGCCTCGACAAATGCGTCCAATACTATCGCCTCGGGTCCCGGCGGGGTCGCACGGAACTGCACAGCGTGCTTAGCTCCATGGTCTACCGATCGATCGCCCCCGCCCACCTACAGCTTGGGTTCCAAGGCCGTTACACCCTGATCGAAGACTTCCTCCAAGGCTTCTACACCGAATCCCTCCGCGTCTTCCGCCGGGAAAACGAACTCGCCGAAACCTACCAACCCAAAACCAAACTCCAACTCGCCGAATACATCGCCTTCACCGAACAGTACGCAAAACGCCGCATCAACCTCCCCGGTTGCAACAGCCAACAGCTCGTCATCCTCCGCGCCAGCCGCTTCTCCAACCGCCAACCCAACGAAATCGCCGTAGATATCGAAACCGCGATGGACTCCGCCAAGGACAATGAATCGGAAGCCTACGGACGATCGCCCGTCATGCAAATGATCCGCGAACAAATGGTTTCCGATGCTTCTGGCAACGAGGTGGAAGATGGCCTGCGCGATCGGATCATCGACGAATTGATCTCCTATCTCAAATCCCAAGACCAGCAGTCCTGCATCGACTACCTAAGCTTGAAACTCCAAGACCTCTCCGTCGCCGAAATTGACGACATCCTCGGTCTTAGCCCCCGTGAACGGGACTACCTGCAACAGCGCTTCAAGTACCACATCGAAAAATTCGCCATGAACCACAACTGGGAACTGGTCCACGAATGGCTGGGCGCAGACCTCAACCACAACCTCGGCATGAGCCTGCCCCTGTGGAATCAATTCCGATCGGACCTCAGCGACGACCAGCGCCAGCTCTTGGATCTAAAACGCGAAGGATTTGACGACAGCCACATTGCCAAGGCGATCGGCTGCACCCCCAAGCAAGTCAACAAGCGCTGGACCAAACTCCTTCAATCGGCCTGGGAAGCCCGCAACCAAAGCAAATCCAAGTAGCAGAGAATCTCCGTCGTCGCCCTAACTCTTAGGGAAGGGATATTTCCGGGCATGTGATAAATCCATTGGTGAGGGCGATCATTCCAGTATTTCAAAATCTTCTTTAGTTGAGATTGTGGAGAGATTTTATAATTTCAAGAATACATAAAAATATATGTTGGATAGTTAAAGGAGCGAAACAGTCCGATCGTTGTCTGTCTAAACCGCTCATACTTCAGCTTATTGAACGCGACAGGTTGATGATGAATCCAAAATTATTACTCCAGTGTTTTCCCGTTGTGCTGTTGACGATCGCTCCGGTCGTGGGGTTGGTGGCGGTGGCTCGATCGGAAGTCGTCGTTCAACAACCCGTCAATCAGGATCAGAGGATTAATCAATTAATCCAACAACTGAAGTCAGATGACTTTAAGAGTCGATCGGCTGCGGCTGATGCCCTTGGGGACATGGGTGAATCAGCAAAGTCAGCGATACCCAGCTTAATTCCATTGCTCAAGGACTCAGATAGTTGGGTGCGATCGTCTGCGGCTTATGTCCTTGGGAAGATGGGTGAATCAGCAAAGTCAACGATACCCAACTTAATCCCATTGCTCAAGGACTCAGATGAGAGGGTCCGACAGTCTGCGGCTTTGGGCCTTGGGAATATGGGTGAATCTGCTAAGTCAGCGATACCCAGCTTAATTCCATTGCTCAAGGACTCAGATAGTGGGGTGCGATCGTTGACGGCTTCGGCCCTTGGGAAGATGGGTGAGTCTGCAATACCCAGCTTAATTCCATTGCTCAAGGACTCAGATAGTGGGGTGCGATCGTCTACGGCTTTGGGCCTTGGGCAGATGGGTGAATCAGCAAAGTCAGCGATACCCAGCTTAATTCCATTGCTCAAGGACTCAGATGAGAGGGTCCGACAGTCTGCGGCTTTGGCCCTTGGGAATATGGGTGAATCAGCAAAGTCAGCGATACCTAACTTAATCCCATTGCTCAAGGACTCAGATAGATTAGTGCGATCGTCTGCGGCTGCTACCCTTGGGCGGATGGGTGAATCTGCTAAGTCAGCGATACCCAGCTTAATTCCATTGACCAAGGACTCAGATAGATTAGTGCGATCGTTGACGGCTTCGGCCCTTGGGCAGATGGGTGAATCTGCAATACCCAGCTTAATTCCATTGCTCAAGGACTCAGATAGTGGGGTGCGATCGATGACGGCTTTGGGCCTTGGGCAGATGGGTGAATCAGCAAAGTCAACGATACCCAACTTAATCCCATTGCTCATCCCATTGCTCAAGGATTCAGATGGGGATGTGCGATCGTCTGCGGCTTTGGCCCTTGGGCGGATGGGTGAATCTGCTAAGTCAGCGATACCCAGCTTAATTCCATTGCTCAAGGACTCAGATAGTGGGGTGCGATCGTTGACGGTTCGGACCCTTGGGCGGATGGGTAAATCAGCCAAGTCAGCGATACCTAACTTGATCCCATTGCTCAAGGACTCAGATAGTGGGGTGCGACAGTCTACGGCTTCTACCTTTGGGCTGATGGGTGAATCAGCAAAGTCAGCGATACCTAACTTGATCTCATTGCTCAAGGACTCAGATAGTGGGGTGCGACAGTCTGCGGCTGATGCCCTTGGGGACATGGGTGAATCAGCAAAGTCAGCGATACCCAGCTTAATTCCATTGCTCAAGGACTCAGCTAGTTGGGTGCGACAGTCTGCGGCTTCTACCCTTGGGAATATGGGTGAATCAGCAAAGTCAGCGATACCTGACTTGATCCCATTGCTCAAGGACTCAGATGGGAATGTGCGACAGTCTGCGGCTTCTGCCCTTGGGAAGATGGGTGAATCAGCAAAGTCAGCGATACCCAGCTTAATTCCATTGCTCAATGACTCAGCTAGTTGGGTGCGATCGTCTGCGGCTGAGGCCCTAAGAAAACTCGGCTATCAACCTTAAGTTTTCCACCCAAAAGCCAACCATTCTTATCCCACATCACCCACATCAATGTTGCGCATTTACGATCGAATCTCATCAAGCATGGGTTTGCAGCAATTCTAAATTCGGAAGAGATTACCGAAGCGCTCCCCTATTCCGATAGAATATAAAACTGCGAAAACTGGTTACTTCGGATGTCACCGCGATGATTCACGAAATTTTCATGCCTGCCCTCAGCTCCACCATGACCGAGGGAAAAATCACCTCCTGGGTCAAGTCCCCCGGCGACAAAATCGCAAAAGGTGAGACCGTCCTGATCGTCGAGTCTGATAAAGCAGACATGGATGTGGAATCGTTCAATGAAGGCATTTTGGCGGCGATCGTCGTCCAAGCCGGAGAAACCGCCGACGTCGGCTCAGCCCTCGGACTCCTCGCCGAAACCGAAGCCGAAGTCGAAGAAGCCAAACAAAAAGCCGCAAAACTTTCCGGTGGCGGAGCCGCTGCCCCTGCTGCTGCACCCAAAGCCGCACCCGCCGCCGCGCCCCCCAGCTTTGACATTGTCGTCACCTCCAGCCCAGCACCTGCCGCTGCCCCATCAGGCCGTCTCGTCGCATCCCCCCGCGCCAAAAAACTCGCCAAAGACTTCGGCGTCAAACTTGAAACCCTCGTCGGTAGCGGTCCCCACGGACGCATCGTCGCCGAAGACGTAGAAGCCGCTGCGGGCAAAACACCTTCCGCACCTGTTGCCGCCCAAGCCGCCGCGATCGCAGCCGCACCCGTCGCCGCAAAGGCCGCTGCAAAAGCACCCGCCGCACCTGCCGCACCGCCCACTCCGGGCCAAGTCGTGAAAATGAACACGATGCAGGTTGCCGTGGTCAAAAACATGGTCGCCACCCTCGACGTGCCCATCTTCCGCGTCAGCTACACCATCACCACCACCGCCCTAGACAAGCTCTACAAGCAAGTCAAACCCAAGGGTGTCACCATGAGCGCCTTGCTGGCCAAAGCGATCGCCATGACCCTACAAAAGCACCCCTTGCTCTACGCCAGCTACGTCGATAACGGCATTCACTACAACGGTGACATCAACATCGCCGTCGCTGTCGCCATGCCCGACGGTGGCCTGATCACCCCCGTGCTGAAAAAAGCCGACCAGCAGGACTTGTACAGCCTGTCCCGCAGTTGGAAAGATCTGGTCGATCGTGCGCGCACCAAGCAACTCGCCCCCGACGAATACAGCACCGGAACCTTCACCATTTCCAACCTCGGCATGTTCGGCGTCGATAGCTTTGATGCTATTTTGCCGCCGGGTCAGGGATCGATTATTGCGATCGGAGCCACCCGTCCCACCGTCGTCGCCACCGCTGACGGCATGATGGGGGTCAAGCAGCAGATGACCGTAAATATCACCTGCGATCACCGCATCATCTACGGAGCCGACGCCGCCAACTTCCTCAAGGACCTGGCAAAACTGATCGAAACCGATGCCCAAAGCTTGACACTGTAAGCCTTTACACTCATCTCATCTTTATTGGAGGCATAGGAATCTCCAATAAAAATTTATCTAATTTCAGATAGGGGGTGTCACCCCTCACCTCAAATGTGGCATACTGTGTTCAGTAGATGCACCCTGATGATAGGGGGAGTTGCTTGGCGACCCTCCCTTTTTTCTTGTCTAAAATTTGAATCAATCTCTAAAGACTCCCTTCACCTCTAGAGAATCAGAACCGGGCGCGATTTAGAATCCTAGCTGCAAGACGCTTAATACCTAGCTGCAAGACCATCAATATTAGGATACTTTTAGAGATAGGCAGTTTTGATCGTTCGAGTCGTAGGGATGCATCGCGTATTCAGAGAAATTTTTTACGAGGTTCTATCATGCAGTTCCCGAAACCAGGTCTTCCATCTCGGCTAGCGTCCCAAGGGGCATTGGGTCTGATCACGATCGCCCTTCCACTGTTACTCAGTCACAACGCCGCCCAAGCCAATGACTTCTATTACCGCAATCATCGCTATCCAGAGTCATCCCGCTGGCATCCCCATCGTCAAACCTCGCCCAGCATCATTTTTCAGATTCCCCTGCAACAGCACAGCACAGAATCTAAATCCACCACGATTTTCCAAAATGGCCAAGTGATTCGGATCTACGAAGATCGGAATAGCTCTGGAAACTATGTTGGCAATTATGGCGGCTACTACGGCGGAAATCAGGGCATTTACTATCCTCAACGCCGATCGATCGAATTTTCCATTGGCAATCAAGGAGAATTTCGCCAAGTCGAACGCTTTCCCATTAGTCCCTGGCATCAACCCGGCTGGAGCCGTCCGATCGATCAGTCGTCCTTTCGCCATGGCTACCCCAACAGACATCACCGTCGCTGGTAGTTAACGCTAAATCTTAATCAAATAAAAAGCCAGGTTTCAATTCAAAGAAACCTGGCTTTTTATTCTCTAAAAAATGGGTCGCCTGAGATTCGAACTCAGGACCAGTCGGTTAAAAGCCGAATGCTCTACCACTGAGCTAGCGACCCCCATCGATTGCGTCGCTCGAAAGCAACTTAAATAAGATACACAATCGGTA
>JAAFJU010000103.1 GCA_013298165.1 Synechococcales cyanobacterium bin31.maxbin.ball.101
CGGATGACCCACGAGAAAGACGTGCCATTGATTTGACTCCTATTGCAATAACGACAGACTCAGAGAATTATTGTCTAACGTATAGTAGCCCAAAAGTCAGCATCATGCTTAGTCTCCTTCACCAACTAGATTAAAGGCTGCCCAGTCAGAAGGTTTGGGATATTTTTGTTTGGTGGTTAGGAGGGCTTGGCGGAGGGCTTTTGCTTTGGGGAGTTTGGCCACTTGGAGATTTTTGTAAAACTCGGTCATGAGGAGGGCGGTGCTGTCGTCTTGGACATTCCACAAGGAAACCAAGACGCTGGGAACCCCAGATACAAAGAGCGATCGGGATAGTCCAATCACCCCATCCCCCGTAATATCTCCCCGTCCGGTACTGCAAGCACTCAGCACCACCAAATCTGCTGTGAGTTTGAGATCCAAGATTTCGCTAGCGGTGAGAAACCCATCATCCCCCGGACCCGACGTCAGGGCGATCGCACCCGGAACTTCGCCTCGCAGCGTATCGAGCAATCCGTGGGTGGCTAGGTGAATGGTGGTGGCGGTTTTCATCCGATCGAGAACCAAGGATTTAGTCGCTTGGGCACCGATGAGCGGTTGGGTGTTGAAAAAGGTAGCGATTTGTTTAGCCTCGGTTTCGGCACCGGGGAGGGCATCGAGGGGCGCGTTGTTGTAGATCGGCATTTTGGGATTACCGACGATCAACGGAATGGGCGTTTGGACCGATTTTCTTAGGTTGCGGGTGAGTTGGAGGGATTGAATCGAAGGGGCCGTGGTGAGGGTGTGACGATCGATCAGGGTCTTGCCTTGACTATCTGTGAGGGCATTGAAGGGCACTAAAAATAAGGCGTTGTGGGGGACTAAAATGACGCGGGCTTCGGGATCTTTGGGGAGATCTGCAACGATCGGATCAATTAATAATTGATTTAAGGTTCGTAAATTGGTTTCAATTGCCCGATCGTCGCCGCTAGCTGCAAGACTCGTGGCGCTCTCATTGCGGGATTTCGCTGAAGCGGAGGCCCGTCCTCGGACCCCCATGACTTCACGGTTTTCCAGAACTAATTGTGAAATGGGGGTTTCGACTCGGCGGGACGCAAACTTAACTTCGCCGTTGGGTTTGATCACCCAAATGTAGAGTTCTTGGTCTGAAACTAGGGAGTATTGAACGATCGTAGCTTTTTGAGCAGCGGCGATCGATTTGATTTCAGCGATCGTAGGAGCGTTCGGTTGAGTGTTATTTTTAGCGTTGGCTTTACTAGCGAGCAGCTCAATAAACGCACGGGCGCGGCCCCGTTCCGCCGTTTCTAGGGCAGGTTCGATTTTTTGCTGGGCAATCAGGGCTTGTTCTAGATAGTGGTAGGTTTTTTCTTGAGCTTCAAAGAGAGAAACCTTGTCAGCATCCGTTAATCCAGGTCGCGTGGATTCCCAAAGTTTGACAGCCGTTTCTAGAGAGGCTTGAGCGGCGCTGGGGTTTTGGGCAATTTGAGATGCGCCTAGGGTGGTGAGGGCTTTGCCTTGGGTAATCCGATCGCCCAAGCTTTCCGCGAGTTGCAAGGCTTGACGGAGCGTGGCGGTCGCTTGGGGATTTTTGGTCAACATTTGAATATCCCCCAAATCTGCCAACAGCAAAGCTTCTTCAGGTTTTAGTCCAATCTCCTGGGCGATTTTCAGTGACTCATTGAGGGATTGTTGCGCATTGGGAAGACGATTGCTTTGACGATCGAGTTTTGCCTGTGTTCGCAATACCGAAACTTCACTGCGGCGATTACCAATGGCGCGGTTGGCTGTGAGGGCGCGATCGAGGAGCGGCTGGCTGGCGGCGGTTTGCCCAAATTCTACTTTAAGTTTTGCGAGACAGCCGAGGGCTAAGGCTTCCTGGGAGCGCAGGCCGAGGGATTGAGCAAGTTCCAGTCCCTGGTTGCAGAAGCCTTCCGCTTTGGCCGATCGTCCCAAGAGTCCATAGGAAAATCCCAAACTCAGTAAGCTGCCCACTTCATCGCCTCGACTACCAATCGCGCGTTGAATGTCGAGAGATTTTTGATAATGGTCTAAGCCTTGGGCATAGCGGCCTTGATCGTTGTACCACTGTGCGAGATTGCTGTAGACCATGGCTTGTTCCCGTCTTTGACCCAGGGATTCGGCGGTCTTGAGTGCTGTTTCGAGGGAGATCAGGGCGGCGGGGTAGTCCCCGATCGTGGATTGGAAGACGCCGATATTATTTAAGGTGGTCAGTTCACCAGGGCGATTTCCAGTTTCACGGTAAATCACGAGGGCTTTTTCATACATTGATTTAGCATCATTGTATTGGCCTAAAAACTGATAATTGGTGCCAAAATTGTTGTAGAGAATGGCTTCATGGTTGCGATCGCCAATTTCCTTTGCAATGATCAGGGATTGATTATATTGCTCGATAGATTTTCGATAATTGCCCTGTTCAGAGTAGACCTGACCAATATTGTTAATCGTGCGGGCGATGAGCGATCGGTTATTGATTTTTTGATGGAGTTTCAGGCTTTGTTCGAAGAAGCCTAAGGCTTTGGGATAGTCTCCTAGGGAGACGTGAATGGTGCCTAAATTATTTAAATTGGTACCTTCGCTGTCTAAGTTGCCGATCGTCCGAGCGATGGTGATGGATTCCTGATTATAGCGAATGGCTTCGAGATAATTACCTTGACGATTTCGGAGAAAGGCTAGGTTGGTGAGCGATCGGGTTTGGATTTCTTGACCTTGTTTGAGCGAGGTTTCGCGGAGTTGATTAAAGTTCGCAGCCATCTCTGTCGGCGGTATAGCGCTATCACAGAACTTCCGCATGAATTGATACAGGACAGAAGCTTCTCCTGTTTTCGCGGCGTTACACCGAGCCTTTAGATTAGAAGCTGTGATCGGTTCGCTGTAGCGTTGAGTTAATTGAGCGGAGGTTTCTAAACCCTGTAGGAAAATTTCGTTTGCTTTTGTGTAATTTCCCTGTTCTAAATAAACAGTCCCAATATTGTTCAACACAGAAGCAATTAGGGACGGATCCCCATAGTTTCGGGCTGTTTTTTCGGCGCGTTCGTAGGTCGCGATCGCATTTTTAACGTCGCTAAGATCTTCATAAATTCGCCCTAACGCAAACAAAGCGACAATCTTTGAAAGCTGCTGTTCAGGAATGTCACCCGTGAGTTCGATCGCCTCGGTGAATAGGGGAGCGGCTTTTTTAGGAAATTGCTGCGTTCGATAGAGATCGCCAAGGGCGATTAAGACCGAAATTCGACCCACCCGATCGGATGCGGGGGTTCGTGCGAGGATCTGTTCGTAGAGGACGATCGCTTCGGAGGATCTGCCGGATTTGACGAGTTGAGCGGCGGTATCAAGGGACGATAGGGCGGGTTTGGTTTGGGCTGAGAGGGGCTGAGAGACGATCGGGCCACTCAAAGCTAAGCACAGCGCTAGTCCCATCCAATGCTTTCCAGTCATAGCGGTTCTCCATCAATAGTCGCGATCGTCCGAGGCTCATCGTTTTGGTTGTAAGTGAAATTTTAGGATTTCAGGCAAAATTATGTCTGGAGAAATAGGCCAATCGGGCGAGAAAGGGATTTCGGAAACGGGAGGTGAGGATCCTGCGAATGCCGACCAAAGATTAAGTACGGTTAACTCCTCTACAGTTTGTTTTGAGGAGTCTAGTAGGATGATGGCATAGAAAAAGAAGTCAAAACGAAGTCGAAGGAGACTCACCATGCAAGAATCATTTGATGCCGGAAAACGTAGCTTACTGTCCTTAATTTGCCATGCTTGCACTTTATTTGGGGTGACAGCATTACCCATTCTTGGTCCGATCGTTATTTTGATGATTTCTGACGATCCTGTCGTCAAAGCAAATGCCAAAGAATCCATTAACTTCCACATTAATATTTTGTTCTGGGCTGCTGTAATTGGTGGCGTTTGTGGATTTATTGGTTTTATTACCCTAGGGATTGGATGGCTCTTTCTGTGGCCGATCGTCGCCTTTGGATTCCTATGGCATTTCGGATGGTCCGTCATGGCAATTTTAAAAACAATCTCAAACCCCAACGAACCCTTCCGCTATCCCTTCATTTTGCGTCTTCTCTAAGAGACGATCCCCCTAACCCCCTTAACAAGGGGGGACCGGAATTTGATTCATCCTTTCCTAATTGTTTGCTTTTATGCCTCTTCTTCTGACGACCAAACTTGACCACAATCACCACCATTCTGAGACCCCGACCGATCGGCTTTCTTTGACGGCAGAGGAACGGGTCCGATCGCGCCATCCGTTCGTCACGGAAGGGGGGCGCGAGGTGTATGTGCAGCTCAAGCGCGGAACGCAGTTGCAGGGGGGCGATCGGCTTCAGGCGGAAGATGGCTCGTTAGTGGTTGAGATTGTGGCCAAACCGGAGCAGGTGATGGCCGTCACGACGAGCCATCGATTGGATTTACTCGAAGCGGCTTACCATCTGGGCAATCGCCATGTGCCGCTAGAAATTAGTGAAACCCATTTGTACTTATTACCCGATCCCGTGCTGCGCGATATGCTCCATCAAAGGGGGTTAGAAGTCATTGAAGTGCAGCGCAGCTTTCAACCTCAAGCGGGAGCCTACGAAAGCCCATCCTCGCATTCACACGGTGCTGGACATCATCACCATCACTAACCTCCAAAGCCATAGATTGGACTGAATCATACTAAACTGAGGACAGGATCTATTAAGAGTGAGCTATATGGTAATGATGCTGACCGATCGATCGACACTTGTAACGGATACCTGGGTCAAGGCGACCTGGGAAGAATTTTTGGTAGCCTCTGAGCATTCAGAATTGGACAAGACACGGTGCTATTACGATTCAGGATTAATGAGGATTGAAACGATGGTCGTTGGATTAGGGCATGGTCAGGACAACACGTTAATTTCTCAAGTAGTTAGCTTGTACGCCATTGTTAATAATCTCCGAATCAAAGGTTTCACAAATAGTAGTTTTCGTAGAGAAGGCGAAAAGGAATGTCAACCTGATATGGCGTTCTACATTGGCGATGACATTCCAACTCCAATGCCACCCAAGACGACGGCTGTCGGTGATATTGATACTTATGGAACGCCGACTTTAATGATCGAAGTGGCATCCACAAGTCTAAATGATGATCTAGGCCGAAAACGTTTACTGTATGAGCGCTTGAATGTTCAGGAATATTGGATTGTAGATGTGTTGGGGATGGCCATTTTAGCATTTGAAATGTCAAATTTTGGGAGTCGTCAAATCCAAGTTTCGCGGGTGCTGCCGGGATTGAAGATGAGTATTGTTGAAGAGGCTCTTCAACGCAGTCAGACGGAAGATGATACGGAAGTTAGTCAATGGCTCATGCAGGTGTTACGTCAGGTGTGATTGCTTTGCAGCTTGGGGAAATTCATAGTTCGGATTGTTACAGGAGTTATAGTCCGGAGAAAACAGAATCAATGATTTATACTAAGGGAGGTTGATCTTGGAGAAATTGCCATGGTGATGGTGCCCGATCGCGAAACACATCATAGAATGCCTCAATCGTTGCTCTACGATCGTGATTTCCATCAGTGGACGCAGGTGATGGCGGAAGCATTACGATCGCGGGATTGGGCAAGTTTGGACGTGGAGAATTTGATTGATGAGGTGGAGAGCTTGGGACGGCAGCAGCGGCAGGAATTGCGGAATCGGTTGGGAATTTTGTTAGGGCATTTGCTGAAGTGGCAGTTTCAACCGACCTTGCGATCTAAAAGTTGGAGGCTAACGCTGCGAGAACAACGGGCGCAGATCCGGTTTTTGTTAAAAGACAACCCCAGCTTGAAACCCTATTTAGAAGAGGCGATGGCGGATGGGTATACCCTAGGGCAGCTTTTGGTAGCGAAGGAAACGCCGCTGGAGATTGAGGATTTGCCGGAGGTTTGCCCTTATGGTGTAGAAGATACGATCGATGATGCGTTTTTCCCGGAGTGATTGTGAATTACGAGATTCGATCGCTATTGCCAACGGATGAACCATTCCTGTGGGAAATGCTCTATCAGGCCCTGTATGTTCCTGAAGGAGAGCCTGCGTTATCCCGAGACATCATTCAGTTGCCTGAGATTGCGCGGTATGTCCAAGGTTGGGGACGATCGGGCGATCGGGGTTGTCTTACAATCAATTCCCAAACGGGAGAACCGATCGGTGCCGTCTGGGTTCGACTTTGGGTGGGAGACGATCGGGGCTATGGCTATGTCGATGATGAAACGCCGGAGTTAGCGATCGCCGTTCTACCCAATTATCGAAATCAAGGAATTGGTTCAGCGTTATTATCTCAATTCCTTACAGCGATTCCAAAAGCCTTATCGATTTCGTTGAGTGTGGCAGAGACCAATCCAGCGTGGCGCTTGTACGATCGGTTTGGGTTTGCGATCGTGGGTCGCGATGGATCGTCACTGCTGATGAAACGTGACTCAATCAAACCTATTGCGCCGCAGAAAAGATCTGTATCGGCGTCAAAACCAAACCTGGAAACGTCCTCGACACCAGCCGTTCCTCACCCCGAAATTGACGAACGTGATATTCGCCATTGACGATCGTATAGATGCTCACCGTCGCCTGTTTCGGGTCGCCAATAAACCGAGTCCCACCCAACGCCGCAAAATCGACAATCCAATATTCCGAGATTCCCAACTCTTCATATTCAGCGAGTTTCGTCATATAATCATCCCGCCAATTGGTACTGACAATTTCAATAACCATTGGAGGACAGACATAAGCTGCTGCAGGACTCGATCGGCCTTTCATCTTCTCCCACTCAGCGCGATCGAACACCACAATATCCGGCTTGCGACTGGCTTCTTTTTCACCGATCGCCCGGTTGAGCCGAACCTGCTTCACCCGTTTTACAACGTACGGGAGCGATTGCGATCGACAATGGGATTGCAATCGATCATTCAATTCATCAGCAACATCTTCATGATTTGCATTTGGCTCACTGAGTGGCACAGGAATCCCATCCAATAGTTCAAAACTGCGATCGCTTCCGTCATCCCAGAGCAAGAACTCCTCAAAGGTCAAATCTTGGGTTTTAATAGGGACTAGTGCGGCGGTCATTGGTTTAAACCCACGGCTCAAAGTACAATCTTATTTCACTATATCATTCGTGACTCTGCGAAACCTATAATGTCAGGATAGCGCAAGCAATCTTCTGAAGGACGATCGGTAAATCTATGGCTTACAGTGATTTCAAGACCGTTGGCTCCGTGAAAGCGGCGTTTGGGTTGACGACGATCGAAGATGTGCAGTTTTTGCCCCATGCGGTTCCGGTGGAGCCGAGTGAAATTTTGGCGGCAATTTTGAAGGAAAATTTGCCGTTGGCAACGGCGAGTGGGAGTGAGAAGGCCCGATCGGAGCTGATTATTAGTCCCGTTTTGGTGGAAGTGCGGCGACAACTCGATCGGAAAATTGGGTTGTTTTCGGGGGAGGATTTTACCGTTGATGTGGAAGCGAAACTGAGTGGGCGGTGTGATTTTTTGATTAGTCGATCGTCCGAGCAACTCGAAATCGAAGCTCCAGTGGTGGTATTGATTGAAGCCAAGCAAGCAGACTTGAAGTTGGGGTTAGGGCAGTGCATTGCAGAAATGGTTGCGGCGCAGCGATTTAATCAATCTAAGGAGAAGCCCCTCCCGGTGATTTATGGCTGCGTGTCCAGTGGGATTCTCTGGCGGTTTCTGAAGTTGGAGGGGACGGTGGTGACGATCGATCTGACGGATTATGCAATTACACCGATCGATCGAATTTTGGGCTACTTGATGTGGATGGCAGATAAGGGTTGATGATCATTCATAAGTTTGTATGGTCGTTGCGTTTATGACTAGGTTCAGTATTACGGGCATGACGCGATCGTCGTTTCAATGAACTCCCGCCAAGTTGCATTCGGTTCCCAAACGGTCTGCATCGCTGAATAGGCATCAGAATCCGGAACGCCCAACTTCAAGCGACGATAGAGATACACAAAAGCCGAGACGCGCATATTCATTGCACAATGAACAAAAATGGGTTGATCATTATGATGTTCCATCACATCGCAAAACTGGGTAAAGTCTGCCAGGGTGGGATGCTCCCAGACCACAGGGATATTAATGTAGTCCATCCCTAAACGAGTGACGATCGCCTGTTCCTCCGGCAGAGCATTGGATGCCGTGGGTGGTGCTAAATTGACGATCGTTTTATAGCCTACCTGACTAATTAACTCCAGTTCTGCGGAGGTGGGTTGACCGCTTGTGGCTATTTTGTCCGAGATATATCGATAGTTCAGAATATCTTCGATGCCTTGCTTTGGACGTAGACGGGATCGAACGATTTGCCATGTTGAACGGCCATATAAAACGATGTCCGAAAAAATATTTTGTGGCTTCATTTCCAAACCTCCGGTCAACGCAGAAAGCAAATTGGATGAGACAACTCCAGTTTTACACATAATTTTATAAATTAGGAAGCAGTGCATAAAGACAAATGAATGCCCCTATAGGCATGGAAAGCAGCCGATCGCGGGACATCTACTCAACCATCAGCCTCTTAATCTAGAAGGAAAATCCATGCAACGTATCGACTCGTTCAGCACCACAACTGGCCCAACCTGGATCGATCGTCGATTCGATAATCCCGCCTTGAGATTTGGCAGTCTAGGCTCCGTCGAAGTCCCCAATGCGCGCATTCTTGATCCCAAACGAATCACGGTTGAAGCTAAGTTCGGTGGCGATATTGATGAAGTCAGAATTTGGAATCGAGCATTGACCCCGGCTGAGATTCAATTGAGAGAACGGGGTTATTAACAAAATTCAGCCGCTCTCGTTTAGTCAATCGTTTAAGACCGATCGATGAACGACTCATTAGATTAAACGCTATGAATTTGATGTCAGTAGCAGACCTTTTTTGAGGGTCTGCTTTTTGTGTTTATTAATCAGATGGAATTACCCCAATTAATTACCCTAGTGGGTAATAGTCACTTTGATTCCTCTAAGCCAAACTAAGTTCAGATGGCACTACAGGCTAACGATTTACCAATTCGGTTCTGACAAACTTGGATTGAATCGATCGCCGACATCTTGAGACCAAACCCATGCTTCGCTCTACTACAAATACCATCATGACCAATACAGTTCTACCCGAAACCCAATCCTACAAAATGGGTTGGCTACCTGACTTTCCCGACTTCCGGGACTACACCACATCCCATCCTAAAATCGGCCCCCTACTCGCAAAAGTCCACGCCGAAAAACCTCAAGCAGGTTTACCCACTACCGTAGACCTTCGTTCATTCTGCTCACCCATTGAAGATCAAGGCCAAATCGGTTCCTGCACCGCCCATGCCGCGATCGGAATGCTGGAATACTTTGAGCGTCGCGCCTTTGGCAAACATATTGACGCCTCTCGCCTATTCCTCTACAAGGTGACACGCAACCTCATGCATGAGACCGGAGACACCGGAGCCTACCTCCGCAGCGTCATGGGTGCCCTCGCACTCTTTGGTGTTCCCCAAGAAGAATACTATCCGTACCTCACTGCACAGTTCGACCAAGAACCTTCCGCCTTCTGCTACGCCCTCGCCCAAAACTATCAAGCCATTGATTACTATCGGCTTGATCCCGCAGGTACCGAACCCGCCACCCTGCTCAGCCGTGTGAAAACCAATCTGGCTGCTGGGTTGCCCTCAATGTTTGGCTTCACCGTTTACGATTCCATTCGTCAAGCCGCTCGCACAGGCAAAATTCCATTCCCTTCGTCGAGCGATCGAGTCGCAGGAGGCCATGCCATTCTCGCCGTGGGCTATGACGATTCGATTCGGATTCCCGTTGGCAATGGCACTCGTGAAACCGTTGGCGCTTTGATTATTCGCAACTCTTGGGGTTCAGGCTGGGGCGATCGGGGTTACGGTTACATCCCCTATGACTACCTCCTACGCGGTCTCGCGGAAGATTTCTGGTCATTGATCAAAGCCGAATGGATTGACTCAGGTAATTTCAAACCTTGAGTTTGGCACTGCACCTCATCCCCACTCTCACTCCGGCTCCCCCAAAATTGGGGGCTGGGGGGCGACCACTTCAACTATTAAAACTAAGGAGTTTCTGATGGATACTATTAAATTACAAGCGGCGATCGATCTCGCAGGTGCCACTTGGCAAGCAGGCGAAACCAATGTCTCTAGCCTCTCCCCCGAAGCGCAACAAATGCTCTGCGGCTACGTTCCCGGTCCCGGCGAACCTTCTCTAGAAGAACAGGAACGGATTGGTAATAGCAGATATGCAGCATTCAAAGCCACGGCTGCATTCTCTAGCTTTGGGTATCCCGCAGCTTATGATTTGCGATCGGGCGGCTACGTCACCGATGTCAAAAACCAAGGCGGTTGTGGGTCCTGCGTCGCCTTTGGAACCGTTGCCACCATGGAAGCCACCTTCCGCCGTCAGCGCAACAACCCCAACCTCGCGATCAATCTTTCTGAAGCTCATTTGTTCTACTGCTATGCCAAAGCCCAAGGCCGGACTTGCGGGAATGGTTGGTGGCCGGATAAAGCAATGGAATGTGCTAAGCAAGGCATTGTTGATGAAGCCTGTTTCCCTTACACAGCAGGCGATCAAAACTGTGCCTTAGCTTCAGACTGGCAAAATCGTCTGGTCAAAATCAGCAATTTCCAAAAGATCAATGACATTGCAGCCATGAAAGAATGGCTCTCCACTCGCGGTGCTCTCAGCGCTTGCTTTACGGTTTACAACGATTTCTTCTCATATCGCAGTGGCGTTTATCGTCATGTTACAGGTGCCGTTGTAGGAGGCCACTGTGTATCCATTGTCGGCTATGACGACAATACAGGCTGCTGGATTTGTAAAAACAGTTGGGATACTGGATTTGGCGAAGCGGGGTACTTCCGCATTGCCTACGGTGAATGTGGCATTGAAAGCGCGATTTACGCTGTTGAAGGCATTGTCGAAACAGGGTGGTTAAGTGCAAAAGTTCAAGGACTTTGGACCAACAACTCCGACCTTAATTCCTATGTTCATCTGAGCGAAGGCATTGGCTGGCGCAGACTTTGCACCTCTAATGTGAATGCCCACCTCGATATGCTCTCCCAATTGGCCGCTTCTAAGGCCCAAGACCATACCGTATCTGTCTACCAAGACAATGGCGTCATCACGCAGATTTATGCTTGGTAGTGTTTGGTTTGAATGAATGCTCAAATGCCCATGAATGGGTTTGTAAATGCTGCTTGTAAATACTTTAGGAGATTGATGATGAGTAACGTGATTGAAACCCCGATCGCAGAATGCGGTCCCTGCCAATGCCCTCCCGCCGCCCTGATGCCCAATCCCCAGACCACCAACGGTCATGCCAATCTTGGCCATCCGACCCAAGAGCCTCCCGTCCACTCGATCGGCGCAAGTTCATTGGCTGTTCCCACCCAAGAGCCACCTGCTCAACAAGGTCAACAGGGCAGTATTACAGCCGCTTGGCAAATGGATAAAAAAGTGACTGGACTCTATCGAACTTGCGGGAACGATCGGAATGCCTGGATGCATCTAGACGGAATCGGCTGGCGCAAATTTATTGAAAACTCTGACAGTGCGATCATGGCATTCAATATCATTGCAGCCCACGCCAAAACCACAAATAAAACAGTGAACTACTACGAAGGCGATGACGGTAAGATCAATACGCTCTACGTCTTCTAGTTAGCCAGACTGGTGTGATAATAGCAATCCGATTTGATTCCTCAGACCTTGATTTTGACAAATCATTTTGGATTGCTATTAACAGGAAACATTATCAAACTGCTATCCGTCTCATTGAGTATGTTTTATGAATCACCCTGTCCCCCACGTAAAATATTCTATTATGATTTCTACAGCCTTTCTCTTAGCCCTTTGTGCCGCTTGTAGCCCCAATGTCCCCGTAAATGCTCCAGTGAATGCGCCCAGCCCCGTCCTCACCCCCGCCCCCGCCCGATCGGCGAAACCCACCCCCACCAACAAACGCCTTCCCAAACAAACCGTGACATCTATGTCTGAGATCACGCTTTCCAATGCGGACAATGGTAAAACCATTCAAATCAAACCAGGGCAAACTATCACCCTGCAATTAACCGAAAATCCAACCACAGGCTATCGTTGGTCGATCGTCCCCTTCAACGACCAGCTATTAAACCTCACCGACGATCGCTTTGAATTACCCAACGCCTCTGCTATGGGCAGCGGTGGCCAACGCATTCTCACCTTTAAAGCCAATCGCGCAGGTCAAGTCAACCTCACCTTAAACCAAAAACGAGAATGGGAAGACTCATCCCTGGCATCATTTAATCTCATGATTGAAGTTCGTGAATAGTGATGATTGGGTGAACGATCGCCTTACATCGACACAATATTCAAAGCTTCAGTTGCAGGCGCACCCTCATAGGTCATCTTCCAGGGAAACCGATGGTTTTTATCTGGAATAAAGATGACCAGCGCCTGAAAAAACTGTGGCTCATAGTACCGCATCGCCGTCCCAAAATACTCTGGCAAGTACTTCGATCGCACCGACTTACAAATCACCTGATACCCACCCGCCAGCACATTCTCATCCGGCATATCCGCCTCAAATTTGTGCCCCTCTTTAAGCAACGCCGCACAGGCACTCAAAATGCCATGCCCCTTCTCCTTGGGCAACCCAAAAACCATCATCTCCGGCGCACCATAGCTTTCCGTAAACCCAATGGAGTAAGTAAATTGAGCATGTCCGACCTCATTAGGAAAGACATGAAGACAATGCCAACCGAACTTTTGAATATTGAGCGCGATCGCTTTTTTCTCTTTGACGATATCCATAAAATTGCAGTTTAATCAGGAGAGCATAGGGTTACATTGAGTTTACCGCTTAGAAGCCGTGATTAGCAGATCTGATCGCGTCTGCTAAACTCAGGAGATCCTAAGCACCGGGAACCGCCCCAGTTCTATGAAGCACCGATCGCTATCTTGGTTTCGCCGACTCAAATATAGACTGTATGCCGGGTTTTTAACGCGGCCTCAGCGTCAGGATCTGGGGTTCGCGATCGTTTGTCTAATCCTCTACGGCATCATTTATCTGCCCATCGGATTGAGTTCAGGCTTCCTCCACTGGCAACCCGAACAAAATCCTTGGCAATGGTTCAACGTCATGGTCGCCGCCTTAATCATGCCGGGACTCAACGAAGAACTGGTGTTTCGAGTTTTACTGATTCCCCATCCCACAGAACCGATCGGTCCCATATCTCGCCAGCGACTGATCTTTTTGAGTTGGATCTTATTTTTGCTGGCACATTTCTCCCCTGGATCCCCCGCCTTTTTTCACCAACCGCCCTTCCTCATCGGCGCGGGCCTGCTTGGAATCCTCTGTACCTTTTCCTATCTGCAGAGCCGATCGATCTGGATGCCCATCTTGGTCCATTGGACAATTGTTGTGAACTGGCTGCTACTCTGGGGCGGACTTGAAAGATTCAAACCTTGAAAGATTCAAACCTTGAAAGAGTCGAGCCTTAACAAAACAACAAACAAAAAAGCTCCAGGAATTCCCAGAGCTAATCTAAATCACACAAATTGTTCAAATTGTTCAACAGAATCTCAGCCGTCGATCGTCAGAATTAACCCTATGCCAACACCAACGATCGGCCATAGGCGTTACAAGTCAACACCAGCGAGACCTGTTGTGCCGACAGATGTAACAGCACTAACTCATCTTGCCGCAGCGTCGCAGGCTTATGCCAAGACAAGGACAAGATCGCCAACACCTCAGTCCCCCAGATCACAGGCACCACCACATGGGCTTGAATATCCTGTGATGCATAATGAGCTTGGGCCGCCAAGTTGGGATCGGCTGGAATATTGACCGCCACCTGCATCTTCTGCGTCGCGATCGCCTCTTTCACCAGATCATCCTCAGCCAACCAGCTAGCATTGCCTGAACCATAGGATCCTTGCGCCGATCGGTCCACCAGTTGCAAAATCGCGCCATCCGCTGAAAAACTGCGACCAAAAGACTCCGCCAAAGGATTTAAGGTCGCCGCCACAGAATTCGCATCCTGAGCCACCCGCACGATCGTCGCCAGCAGAGCCATCTGCGCCTGCGATCGATTCAATTCTTCCGTGCGCTGCTTCAGCAGATCATAGGTCTCCGCTGCCCGTTGCACCACAGCCTTTAGCTCATCGGGATCCCAAGGCTTCGTAATATATTTATACACTTGGCCAGAGTTAATCGCCTCCACCAAGTCTTCCACATCCGTAAACCCGGTCAGAATAATCCGTACCGTATCTGGAAACTCAGGCACCGTCCGACTGAGAAACTCCGTCCCCTTCATTTCAGGCATCCGTTGATCCGAGATGATCACGGCCACCTCACCCTCCTGAGCCAGCAGTTCCAACGCCCGAACGCCACTTTCAGCCTTCAGAACCTGAAAGTCTCGGCGAAAGGTCCGATAGAGCAGATCCAAGTTATCTGGTTCATCATCGACGACCAGCATTTTGGCTTTCTTAGGACGTTCTAGGCTCATCAGTTGCCGACTGATGCTGTCCAAATCCGGAATTGTGTATTCCATAAGTTCCATAACGGCTGAATTTTCTGTTGTTCTAGTTTTGCCCTAATTCCTCCCGAAATCAACATCCCCCACCGCCACATCCCAGAAAACCCTGCACAATAGAACAACACAAATTTGCCACCCTAGAGTCTAGCGTCATGACCCAGTCCGACCTTCCCAGTAATCTAGAACAGACCGCCGCCGATCTTCAACTCAGTGACAGTCAGTACCAGCAGAAAATGCAGCGTCGCCAAGCCGTCCAAGCGAAGCGCCTCGAATCCTGTGCTGAACCCAAAGGTCTCATCATCGTCAACACCGGAAACGGCAAAGGAAAAACCACCGCTGCCCTCGGCATGGTGCTGCGATCGTTGGGGCATGGCTTCAAAGTTGCGATCGTGCAGTACATCAAAGGTGCTTGGGAACCCGCTGAAAAGGCCGCATTTGCCGCTTGGGGCGATCAGCTCACCTTCCATGCCATGGGGGAAGGCTTCACCTGGGACACCCAAGACCGCGATCGGGACATCCAAATGGCCCAAACCGCCTGGGAGAAATCGCTGGAATATATCCAAGACCCGGACTACGACGTGGTCCTCTTGGACGAAGTCAACATCGCATTAAAACTTGGATACTTGAATATTGAGCAAGTCCTGGCAGGCTTAGCCTTAAAACCGGAACTAAAACATGTGATTTTAACTGGACGAGGTGCCCCCGAAGCTCTGATCGATCGAGCCGATCTCGTCACCGAGATGAAAATCATCAAACATCCTTTCAAGACTCAGGGGATTAAGGCACAAGCGGGCATTGAATTCTAGAGGAGACTAACTGGCACTCTAAGCGGATCCGCTGAATGTAATTTCCTCTAGTGAATCGCCGCTATAATTGTTGTGACACTAGTCTTACCCTGTTGTCTAATGATGGGGAAGAAAGGTCGAGAGTGTGCCAAATACTCTGTTTTTCAGGTCAAATCCGATCTCCCCCTGAAAGAACTGATCCAAATATGGGAAAGCTACTGTATTAAAAGCGAGGATCAAACTCTAATAGGTGCATTTTGCACTCATGAGATTGCGAATCCTTCATGACCTGTCGATTCATTCCAAGCGTTACTCCTAAGGTTTACTTGCCATGCCATCTTCTGACATTACCAATAACTCCTTTGCCACTGCGACCCGTCTAACGGGATTTAACAATGCCCCTCAAGGAGGTATTGATCAGGTTCTCAACCGGACCGATAATCCCTTTGACTTTTACCGCTTTACGACGTCAGGCAGCAGTAACCTTCGGATCAACCTCACAGGCATCGCAGGTGATGTTCAGCTTTCACTGTATAAAGTCGCTTCAGATACCGCCACACCCACCGAAGCCGATCGAGTCACACTTCGAACTGGAAGCACAGGCAGACTGGCTGAGTCCTATACCTCCACTTCCGACCCGCTCTCGCTTGCTGATGTCCCCCCTGGAACCTACTACATCAAAGTAGAGCAAGCAGGTATTGCTCTGCCCAGTTCCACCTATAGCCTGGGAGTCTTCGCAAGTACAACCCAAGATACCATCAGTGCCCTCTGGCGTACTCCCCGGGGTGTTGACGCTTGGCAACTTGGAGCGAGCGCTATTGATACAAAGGGTACATTCAGCGCTACTGATGCTCCAGCAACACTCCAGTTGATTGGATCGGGTGATTTCGATGCTGATGGTATTGATGATGTCCTATGGAAGGACACTGTTAAAAATACATTCGTTCTCTGGTTTATGGAGAATGGAACCGTTAGAAAAGGTACTGCTGAAATTAAGGACGGGACGGGGATTTCGCCCAGCCGTAATAGAGACTGGGCGATAGTAGGTATTGATGATATTGATAGGGACGGATATTCAGATATCTTGCTCAGAAATGAGACTAGCGGAGAGATCGAGTCTTGGTTTATGGCTGGAGAACAAGTGACAAATGCAGTCAAGGTCGCCCCTAGTTTTAAACTGTACTCAGATTGGCAAATTCAAGGTTTTTCTGGTTCCAGAGTTCTCTGGCGCAACACGATTAGTAGTGTAGTTACGACGTGGGAAATCGGACGGAATGGTTTAAATAAGAATCGACCAGTGTCATTTGAAGTCCCTCAAGACTGGAAGGTAATATCATTCCAAGACTTTAATAATGATGGAGTTGCTGATGTGATGTGGCGTAATAGCCAATCAGAAACTATTGTTGTGTGGAGAATGTCCCCAAACAGCGATGATCCTGTTGAACGCTTAGGTTATGTCGTTCCAAATGATTGGCGAATCTCGGCAATTGCTGATTTTAATGGAGATAAGATACAAGATGTCTTGTTCTGGAATGGCGTTAATGGAGAGGCGACTATTTGGGAGGTTAATCAAGATGTAGTCAGCAAAACCAATAAATATGTAACATACAGCGAAGACAATGGTGTTACTTTCAAGAAGTTTGAGGCTAAGACAGATAGATATGTTGGCATATTAGCTAAAGACTTCGACGGTGATCAGAAAGCTGATGTTTTATTCCTCGATCGTCTCACTGGACAGACGGCATTGTGGAAGATGGATGGTGCCATTAGAAAGAGTAGTGTTTTTAGTGAACGTGTCGAACTAGATGCTGTGATGCCAGGTATTGATTATCCGGGATACAAAGCAGTTAGTTCGCTGAAGGCGACAACTAAGAAACAGCCCCAATTTACTGCTGGAACTTCACGATCGAATGCCTTTGATTTGGGGGTATTGGATGGTTCGGGCAGCTTCTTAGATACGATCGGCGGAACTAGCATCACGACCGATCGTC